>JACCVY010000058.1 GCA_013697915.1 Blastocatellia bacterium
TGGCTCGCGGACGGGCTGTCAGCACCAAGGTGGTAACGTTCTATTGCGCCTCGAGCTAATACATTTCCAGGTTGCTCATTCTGCACCTAGAAACTTGCATGCTTCAACATACAAGGTGGTACTGACCTCACGCCGTAAGCTGCATTCTGATTTCCAAACCACTCCGATTGCATCAGTAACGATAATTACGAAACGAGAAGTTATTTCTTCTCTGGTCTATAATTCTCTGGATTCAATTCCAACGGGTCTGTTGGGGGATAAATGGCGATGAAAACTGAAACACTCGATCTAAACACCTCGCGTGGTGCGACTACCGCCTACGTTGCGCGTCCGGAACAAGATTCCGCTGCCGCGGTCCTACTGATTCAGGAATGGTGGGGCATCAACGATCACATTCGCGACATCGCCGGCCGCTACGCAACCGAAGGCTATCTTTGTCTGGCTCCTGATCTTTACCGCGGCAAATTGGCAAAGAATGCCGAAGAGGGCGGCCAACTGATGCACGCGTTGGCGATTGAAGACGGCATGGAAACAATTCGCCAGACGATCGCAACCGCTAAAGCGAAGTATAACTTGCAGAAGTTTGGCATCACCGGCTACTGCATGGGCGGCACATTTGCGCTGCGCGCTGCTTGTGAGATGAACGAGCTGGCTGCGGCCGCGCCCTTTTATGGCGACATTCCCGAAGAAGACGTATTGAAAAAACTGACTGTGCCAACGCTCTTTATCGCCGGCGGACGGGACAGTTGGATAAATCCTGAAAAGGTAAATGGGCTGAAAGAAGCTGCGCGCAAATACAATCTGCCCGTTGAGGTGGTCAGTTACGATGCCGATCACGCCTTCTTCAACGACACACGGCCCGAGGTCTACGATGCGCAGGCAGCCGCCAATGCGTGGCGACGAGTGTTGGATCTATTTCGGAAACACCTGACGGCAGCGATCCCAACCGGCGCTTGATGAAGGCATTAACCAGCCGGAAGATTCAATTGACACAATCTAAGAGCGTCGGTACGATGCGGCTACGATGGTGACCGATAGTCCTGAACCAAAAAACGAGCTATTGGGGCGCATGTTAACCTCACTCGAGTTTTTTCTTAAACGTCCGGTCTTTGCGAACGAAGAGGGCAAACGCCAAATCAGCGATCATCTCACAAATGGTGGTCTGGTCTTGATCAGGGATGCGCTACAGGAAACTGTTGCCATGAGAATGTTTGAGTGTCTCGATCAGTTTTCAGATTGGAGAGTCTTTGAAGACTAGCAGACCAATTTCCATTATCACCATCACAATATCTATGAACATCCGCTCTACCCACCCGATTTGAACTGGTGTCGCGGGATTTTCGGCGGCGAACTAACGAAGAGCTTAATTCAAACTCTATCGCACAGAGATTGCACCGGTGAAACCATTTTTCCGCGAGCTGGTATTTGCCGGGAGATTATTCGCTACCTCACGATGACTTACCTGGTGACGAGGGCGCCTATCGACAGGTAGCCTTTATCTGGCACTTAAGTAAGAACTGGCAGCCCCACTGGGGCGGCGACCTTTTCTGGTGTCGAAAGAATCGATATATCACTCCGAGCTTTAATTCCCTGATTTTGTTTAATGTTAGTCCTGGAAGCTCTCATCACGTCACACAAGTATCGCCTTTCGCAACCGCCAAGCGTCTTGCCATTAGTGGGTGGTGGACCAGCAATATTGAAAACCAGGCGGGTTTCAGTGGGGCTCTGGACAGTAGTGCCGGCGAGCAAAAACTACTCGAACTAATCTAGCCTGAAGATCCGATTTGCAGACTATAAATGGATTATTGAGATTCTTTCGCTTCTGGCGCGGAATGAAATTTAGACGGCACGTTTTCACGGCCCCACTTCAAGGTGCGACTCATCCAAACCAGTTCATCCAAAAAATCGCTGGCGCGTTTTTCAACAGCCGGATCTAAAAGTTTGCCTTCTGCGTCGAAAGTCTGCTGTACCTTCGGAAAGTTGAGATCGCTGAAGGTAACCGCCAGGCCCAGCTCGCGCACCATCGGCACCATCGCTTCGATCACGCGCGTGCCGCCCCATGGACCAGCAGAAACGCCGACAAACGCCACCGCCTTGTGAACATACTCTCGCAACAACAAATCCAGTACCGCCTTTAGCGGCCCCGGGTAGCCGTGGTTATATTCAGGCGAAACTATAACCAGTCCATCTGCCCTAATGATCGCATCGCGCCATTCCGGAAACTGGTCCTTGATCGCCTGACCGTAATCGTCTCGAGGCAACACGAAATCAACGACATCGAATAATTTTGTTTCAATCTCAGGTCGCTTCTCTATCTCGCCGACCAGCCACTTCGCCGGATGTACGCTGTTTCGTTGCTTGCGATTGGTGCCTAAAAGAACCGGCAGAAATAACTTTTCCACGGCGATTCCTCCATTGGTTTTCGGATGACAGGATTAACAAGATTAACAGAATGGAAGTCATGAAAACGTCAAGTAGTGGATAACCAGGCTTGTCTTGTTCATCCTGTAAATCCTGTCCTATTCGGTTTTTGAAACGTGGTTGATTTCAAGAAACTTTGTTAGTTCATTTTCGCTTGGCAGCGCCCTGCGCGCGCCCAGGTCGCGGCACTTGAGCGCCGCTACCGCATTCCCTAGTTGCAAACTCGCTTCGATATCTTCGCCGGTCAACAAGCCGTAAAGAAAGCCACCATGAAACGCGTCGCCCGCGCCGGTCGTGTCGCGGCAACCTTGCGGAACCGCGCAAGCAGGCGATTCGAAAAACTGTCCGTCGCAGAGAACAACTGCGCCGCGCGCGCCTTTTGTCAAGCCTACGATTGGGCAGCCATAACGCGCTTTCAGCTCGACCAGCGACGCGCGTTCATCCGCGATTCCAGTTAGGCGATGGGGAAACTCCGCGGATGTGACCAGAATATCAATGAGCGGAAGCAGTTCCGGAAGTCCATCGTAGATATTGTCGATGTCGGCGGAAACAATTGTACCTTCGGCGCGCGCTGCCTGGGCCATACGCACACATGCCGGCGGATCGTGAGCGTCGAGATGCAGCACGCGTCCGCGCGCCGCCAATGCGACTGGTGCTTCATCCGCTGAATAGGAAACGCGGTCATCGCGATCCCAGATGATGGTGCGTTCGCCGTTGCGGGCATCGACGATGATGAAGGCAAGCTGATTGCGCGCGCCTTCGATCACCTCTGCGAATTCAATATCGACGCCTTCTTCCTGCAAAGCCTGGAAACCGAACAGACCTTCCGCGTCTGATCCAAAACGTCCGGCATATGCAGTCTTCAGACCCAGCCGTTGCAGCGCGACCATTGCGCTTGCTGTCTGCCCACCCGCCGTCTGTTTGTGTTCAAGAAAACGAGTCTTCGTGTCGAAGGCAGGATATTCAGGAACAACGATCAAATGATCGACTGCGTTCAGTCCGAAGCCAACTGCGTCGAACTGTTTATCTTCAGCCAAAATAAAGGGAAACCGCATAGAGTCCCATCTGAGTCGAAATCTCATGGTCGGGAAGGCGGGCTTGCTCCGCTCAACCTGGTTTAGGCGAATGCGTCCAGGTAATAGTGCAAAGAGCGGGGCCAAGCCCGCCTTCCCGACCATGAGCTTCTCGGAGTTGAGTCGACGATGTATAGCCTCGTGGTTTTCGCCGCATCGGTGCGTTAGAATGATTAGCGAACAGGCTAGTTCAAAAGAACATCAAGCAGTGACATTAGCTGAAAAACTCAAGGAAATACCAGTTTCCGCCGGCGTCTATCTTTACAAAGACAGCGCCGGCAAAATCATCTATATCGGTAAGGCCAAGCGCCTGCGCAGCCGTGTGCGCTCTTACTTTCAGGCGCGCCCTTTCGATCGCAAGACTGACGCGCTGGTGCGACAAATCGTCGACGTCGAGTTCATTGTCACTGACAACGAAGTCGAGGCGCTGATACTCGAAGCCACGCTCACCAAAAAGCACAAGCCGCGTTACAACGTCAATCTAAAAGACGACAAGTCCTATCCGCATCTGAAGCTGACTATCAATGAACCATTTCCCAAAGCGGTAATTACGCGACGCATTCAGAAAGACGGCGCGCTCTACTTCGGCCCATTTCTGCCGGCCAGCATGGCGCGTAAGACTATTGACGTCATTAACCGAACCTTTCAACTGCGCACCTGCGATATCGAAATCGACGGTAAAGCCCCACGCCCTTGCCTGGAATACCATATCAAGCGTTGCCTTGGTCCATGCGTTAAGGGACTGTGCACCGCGGATCAGTATCAGGAGGCAGTGCGTGATGTGCGGCTGTTATTGGAGGGTAGAAACACTGAACTTGCGGACACGCTGGAAGAGCGCATGGACCAGGCGAGCGAAGAGATGCGCTACGAGATGGCCGCCAAGTATCGCGATCTGCGCAAGACGGTAGTCAAACTCTCCGAGCAACAGAAGATGGCAACCACGAGCGATCGCGACGTGGACATCTTTGCTTATTACCGGGAAGACCAACGACTGGCGCTGCAACTGTTCACCATGCGCGAGGGAAACATCATCGGCCGGCGCGAATTCTTTTGGGAAGATTTGCCGCAAGATGATTTCGATCCAGCATCGTTTCTCGGCGAAGTGCTGGCGCAATACTACGCGACCGATTATGTTCCGAAAGAGATTCACGTGCCCGTCGATTTTAAGGATCGCGAACTGCTGGAACAGGCGCTAACGAAACGAAAAGGGCGGCGCGTCAAGATTCACTACACGCAACGCGGCGAGAAGCGAGACCTGATCGACCTTGGTGAAAAGAATGCAAAGCTCGCTTTTGAGCAGCGTTTTCGCGTACTCAAACCCGATATGAAACGGGTTTTGGAAGAGCTGCAGGAGACGCTCGAACTGCCGCGCTTTCCGGCCCGCATCGAGTCGTTTGATATATCGCACATTCAGGGCGCCGAGAATGTTGCCGGCATGGTCGTTTGCGATAACGGCAAGATGAACCGCGCGGAGTATCGCAAGTTTCGTATTCGCGACGTAGTTGGCGCGAATGATTTTGCCTCGATGCATGAAGCGGTGCTCAGACGTTACCGCCGCGTCCTGGCTGAAGGAAAGCCACTGCCGGATCTGATCATGATCGACGGCGGCAAGGGGCAACTCGCCGCCGCTGCTGAAGCAATGCGCGAACTTGATTTGGAAGCGATTGCGATGGTGGGGATAGTGAAGCCGCCGTTAAAACACAATCAAATTGCTTATCTGCTGGTGAAAGGCCGCGAGCACGAACCCATGTTTTTGGATCCACATTCATTGATTCTGCGGCTGCTGCAAATGATTCGAGATGAAACGCACCGCTACGCATTGAGTTACCACCGCAAGCGACGCGAGTTGCGCGATTTCACTTCGGAACTTTCGGAAATTCCCGGCGTCGGGGAAAAACGCAAAGGCCGGTTGCTGAGACATTTTGGTTCCATCCAGCGAGTCGCCGCAGCTTCGGCGATGGAATTGGCTCCGTTTGTCGGAAAAAAGACGGCGCAGGAAATTGAAGATCACTTTGTTCGGCAGCGCAGTTTGGCTGAAAGCAGTGCGGCCTCAACGTCCCCAATTCAACCTTGACGCGTCCAGCAAGCAGGAACAAAATGACAGTCGGTTAGTTTGGTGACTCTTGCGATTCCCTTTTCTTTTCCTAAAGGAGGAACTCTCCATGGCAAGTAAGGCCAGCATCGGCGGACATCCGGTTCACCCGATTCTAGTTCCCTTTCCGATTGCGCTCTGGTCCACGTCATTTGCCTGCGACGTGATTTTTTATTTTCAACGCAATCCCAGTCTTAACCTGATTGCAAAATTCATGTTAGCCGCCGGCTGTCTTGGCGCTGTCGCCGCTGCCATACCCGGGATCATCGATTGGCTCAGTATTAAAGACAGTGGAGTAAAACGAATAGCGAACTGGCATGCGCGGCTGAACATCATCGCTCTGATCGTATTTGCGATAAGCCTTTACTTTCGGATGGGGATAGGCGCGCACTGGGTCAACTATCATTTGCGCATTCCATTCTTGCTGTCGTTGCTGGGCGTGATCTTGATTTCGATATCCGGCTGGTTAGGCGGTGAGCTTGCCTACAAACATGCCGTGGGAGTTGCGCCGCAGCACGATTCGCCTGAAGAGGAAGCCGCGAAAGTTAGGTTACCCTAGAACGCCGAAACGGAGATGGGGCGACACGGTGACAGGGAGAAACATCTTTTTCGCCGCGTCTCCGCATCTCCCTTTCACCCCGTCCCCGCCTGTCCTTTCTCGCCGCTGAAGTCGTAAGTAATATGCAAGCGCAGCATCCCGTCCTGCACTTCCGATCGTACATCCTTCACATGCGCCTTCACCGTTCCGTTGCTTCCTTTGACCGGAATCATCAGTTGCAACTGTGACGGATGCAACAACACAAGTGGGTTGATTCGCTGATCGATCGCGGTGCGTACAAACACCGTCACAAAGCTATTCGCAAAAGGAGCAACTCCTTCCAGGTTCACACCTTCCACGTTCACCCGGCCATATAGAGTCTGGGCCGGCTGATCAAAACTCAATTGAATTGTTGTCTGCGCCCAACCCTTAAACTGCATGCAGTTTCCCATCAGGCTATAGCTGCCACTAAAGACAAGTGGCGCCGAGATATTGCCGTTTGCAAACTGCACGGCAGTCTTCACTCCTTCTCCTTCAGCCGCGAGCGTGACGTTGTTAGCACACCCGCTTTGAAAGGCAACGTTTGCGATCTTCGCAAAAGGCGAAGGCGAGTTTGTTTGCGAAAGGTTGAACGACGGTGGACCAAGATCCCGAAACAACGACGCCAGCATCTCATCCAGCAAACCGCTGTTCACTGACATCACCACCGTACTTGGCGGATCGCCACCCGCGGCCGGCGATTGAACCCTCGTGCCGGGAATTGCTTTCGCACGCGGGCTGCCAAGAAAAAATATGGTGGCCGCACCGCCGACCACCAAACCGAGAAGTAGAATCAATATGTATCTCATTGTTTACCTTAGTAGGTTGGTTTCACCGATGGTGAAACGGACGGCGATGCCATCATCGTTGGGGATGCAGAGTTGGAAGCGCCTTGTGGCGCCATGTTGCTAAGCAACGCTTTTACCAGCGCGGCCACGGTGCCGGTGAACGCATCGATCTGCGCGCGCACCTGCTCGGGTGGAACTTTGTTTAGACCAGCAGGAACCTGGAACAGCGTCGGATCAACGTTGGTCGTAGAAATGTCTCGCATCTCCGCCACGATCTTTGCGCCTTTGACCCCCTGAACATTTCCACTCGCTTCGGTGTACAACTCCGAACGCAGCGGCAGACCTGTTTCCTTGTCGACATAAACAAACGCTTCGGTGTTTAGTTGGCCCGCCGACGTCGATGTATTGGTTGTGTTTGCATAACGATACTTATCGGCGGTACGGCCGTTGATCGTGTCGTCGCCCACTCTTTCAACGCCGCGCAATTTTTCCAGATAAGCAACGAGCTGACCCGGTGTCATCAGTTTTTGTAACTGAAAACCGGTGGCATCGGGAGTAAGCTCAGCGTATTGTTTGCGGCCCGGTGCCAACACAATGTGTTTGTCGCCTTGTTCCAGATAGACCAAATCCGAGCCGTCGGGAAGCTTGAAAGCGACGCGGCGATCGGCGCCGCTACGGGCCACGTCCACCGATAACGTCGGAATTCCAACTGTCTTCTGCCCGCCTTCGGTTTCGGCGCTGAATACCAGGGTCGCGCGATATTGATCCGGCTCGCGTGCGGCGATCCCCACCGTTGTGTCAGGAGACACATTCGCGTTCGCATTCGTCGATGTGTTGGTGTTCACAGTTAGATTTGTATTCGCATTTGTGTCGGCGCGTTGACAGGCGCTGCCGATTAGGATCAATAGGCCCACCACAAAAAGACAGAATGATGTCGATGCTTTCAAGTTCACGGTTTTCATAGATTTCTCCGAAGCTTCGAGCGCCTGCTCGGTTTAGTTAGGGGGCTGTTTGAGGGGGAGCCGTAGGATAGCACGCGGGGCCAGGATTTGTAATGCAAACTGATTTGATTGGCCTGGTGTACTCCTTATCGGAACTGCCGGTGGGGAACGCGAAGCGATCTCATTAGCACCGCGGCTTCAGCCCGGTGGTAGTAATCCGGAATTGACGATGAACCGTCTCTAACGGTTTTTGTTAGGCGGAGGGATCGGTAGAAACCGTTTGAAACGGTTCAAGGAATCACTTTGTAGAACTTGACAACCGGGCTTAAGCCGCGGTGCTAATGACATCGCTTTGTTCCCGAGTAAGCTGTGTATAGCTCATTTGTGTGCTTCCTTGACCTGGCGGTTAATAAAGCACGCTTACGCTAGCGCAGCTTGCTCTTAACCACTATGCTCAAAGTTCCACTTCAACTTGAATCCGTCTTATTTATGTTTGTGAAACTCCAGGATCGAGTGGGAACTGCTTAGATCTTGCGCGTTAATCACCGAATCTCCTCAGTCAATCCATCGAAGAACTTCGGATCGATCTCGTATGTGGTACGCGGCTTGAGTCCTAACTCGAGTTGTTCGAGCATTGCAACCAGCTTTTCTCCATCGACGGGTCCGATAGGGGGAACTCCATCCCGCACCGCTTCTTTGCGCGAGTCTGCGGTAAACGATCCTGTTGAGTATGATTCCCTTGCCCGCACGGCCCATCATCGCGCAGCGAAAGTCACGAACCTGAGCAACTGTGACGCTGTATAGCGCTTGCACTGGAAGAACATCTTAAAACTGACAAGGATGTTCACCTGAAGAAGGCAATGCCGTCGATGCCCCCATCGCCTGAACGTCCCGTCACTGATACTTCTTAAAAACCAGATTCTCACAAGAGGCGCTCGCAGAAGCGTTCGATCCGGCAGGTTGCAGAGATTGCAGTTTCACCGCGAGTTCATCTCGATAGTTGTGTTGACGGAGGGCTGTCCCAAGCGGAATCGTTAAGTGGTCGACTGGGATAGGCTCACTCTTCGGAGAGCTTTAGGCGCTAGGCGATGACAGATCGAACCTCCTCTGGCCGTCCAGCGCCTCCGAGCTGCTGCTGAAGGGTCTCGAGCAGGAGCGAAAATACTTTACAAACTGTGGTGCGCCAGAGAACTGTTTGGACTTGGTCCGAATTTAAACGAACCGGATCGGAATGTCTTCTTTCATTGGTCCTCTTGGTTTCGCTCATTTCGTCGTCCTCATCGCAAGAAACGGTCCGTGATTCTTCGTCGTTCGCATCTTAACAGGCGCGTTAACGAAATTGACGCCGCGTTTACAACGTAAACGCCAAAGACCGGAACGCGTATGATCTCAGGTGCGTAAGCGCCTACTGCGCCGATCAGGCTACTGTCTCGGAGGTGCAGGATTGAAGCGAGTGTGCGGGCGGTGGTGTGTACAAGCGTACGGCCAGCCGAGTGGTACTGAATGAAAGAGGGCTAAGACGTGCGGACCATTCGAACCATGTTTGCGCGCGCGATTAAGTGGTGATGAGCCGGGCGACGCGGCGCGGTTTGATGGCTTTGAAAATGGGTGTCCGTGCCGACCCTCCGGCGGCATCCTGAGCTCCGCTTGCTAATTTCTGTCTGCTCAATAGTTCTGCTAGCAATCTGCGTCCACTTATTGTATCCTTCGGTCCGGTTTGTACAATATATGGGCAACTGGGCCGGTGGTGTGATGAACGGCAAAAGCTACCAGTCACTGAGTTTGACGTAGCGAAGTCTGGCAACCGACTCTTTAAAACCTTAAGCTACTACAGCCTCGCTCTGTTTTTATTCCGCCGACTTCGGCGCGTTGTAGCCAGTGTTTCGATATTTGAATTGGAGCGGCCAAATGTATAGCAATTCGAGGAAAATGCCGGCGGCCATTTTGTTACTCGTACATGTTCTGACGCAAGGTGTATCTGTTCGCGCGCAGGATAGTATTAGTAGTGGACGGCCACCGGCGGCTGTAACAATCCTTGACAGTACTAAGGAACAAGATGGTTTAGCTGGCTCTGTACGCAGAGTCAAAATTCAATCCGCAAAACTTGAACTCAAACAGGGACGGCTGGTAGAAGGGCCACTGCAGTTGCTGGAGGTCACCACCTATGGAATCAAGGGAAACAGGATTGATAATATTTCTTATCCCGTCGCTGATTCGCTGGGGGGCAAGGAAGAATACACGTATGACGACAAAGGAAACATCATTGAGATGACCGTGCGAGACGATCGCAGCTCGATTCTTAGCAGGGAGGCTTACAAGTACGAATATGACAGATTCGGTAACTGGACAAAGATGGTTACGAGTCTCGTAGTATTTGAAGCGGGTGAGGTAAAACAGGAAGCGGTCGAGGTCACCTATAGGACGCTCACTTACTATTTCGATGACAGCATTGCGAAAATCGTAGAGCCTTCCTCGCCTCAAAAGATGCCTGGGCCGGCGGAGCCAGTCGAATTTCCCCTATCCAACATCAAAAGCGTCGGAAAAGACCATAATGAGTTAGCACACCGTGACGTATCTGTGTCTTCATTACCTAGTGTTGGTATTAGTCCTCCTAAAATTTCTAAACGTTCGGATGTATCAAGCACGGCTCCCACAATCGCTGCAGGAGCGCATAGCGAAACCGAAACCGCAGACGTCCAGACCGGCGCTTTCGCGGTCCTCCCAACGCCAACCAATGCAGGCGCTCCCTCGGGAGAAAAAACGGCTGCACCCGCGCCTATTAAACGGGACGCAGAGACAACTGAAGCTAATATGCAACCCATGTCGTTGTCTTCCTCAGCTGCCGCCGATGCACCCGCAGTCTCAGGAGCGCCGGTGGAATTAGTTGCCCCCAAAAACACACAACCGAGCAACAACACTGATCAAAAGAGCGCGTTCGAGTACTACAAAGCCGGCCTCGAGCATTTTGAAGGTGGGGATCTAAAAGCAGCAGTCGAAGCATATCTGCAATCTATTGAATTGGAGCCAAGGTCGGCTGAGGTTCAACTGGCTTTAGCCCACGCCTATCTTAAGCTGCGGAAGGACAAAGCTGCAGTGAAAGCCTTTAAAGAATCGGTACGTCTAGATCCGAACGCGCCGGAGACGCAGTATGGGTTAGGACTTGCATATTTCCGAATGGGCCACGATAAGGATGCTTTAGATGCGTTTAAGAAAGCGACAGTTCTGCAGCCAGGCATGGCTAAAGCTCACTACGGTCTCGCCCTGGCATATCAGGAATTAAGACAGCAGGATGGGCTGATCGAAGAGTACAGAATCCTTGAAAGTCTTGACCGCGACCTGGCTAAACGACTTTCACAAACCTTTCCCGCTTTTAACCTTCCCTGCAATGTGCTTTGCAAATGAAATGCGAGTCGGCAGCGATCGAAATTGCTAAGTCCAG
Organism: Blastocatellia bacterium; assembly: GCA_013697915.1. Classification (GTDB taxonomy): domain Bacteria; phylum Acidobacteriota; class Blastocatellia; order Pyrinomonadales; family Pyrinomonadaceae; genus PSRF01. The sequence goes on from JACCVY010000058.1 coordinate 11,332, forward strand.
TAAGAGTTGAAGGAGTAGCAAGATGCAAGATAGTCGTTTCGTAGTATTGACGGGGCACCTTGATAACTATCCCATATCTGATCTAGTGGGAATACTTCGCCACCAACGAAAGACAGGTCGACTGCTAATCGAGTATGCAAAGGGTCCTGGAGTTTTCTACTTCCAAGAAGGTGATTTGGTTGATGCGCAACTAAACGACCTGAGCGGTTTGCAAGCTATCTGCGTTGCCCTGGCTCAGCCGTCAGCATCCTTCAACTTCAATCCCCTTATCCAGCCTTCACGGACGTCAATCGAAAGGTCATTGCAAAGAGTCGTCTCCGAATTATTAGGCTGTTGGGATGAAAGTCCCTTGCAGATCGAAAGCATAGCGACAGACAGAACCTTGCCCGACTTAGCGTGCCTGCCGGCAACTTCGGATTCGCCTCACAGTCTTGAAGCTGGACCACTTGAACCTTTGGCGCTTCCGGCAGCAGTCACGCAGCGCCCGGCCGGTAAGGAGGGCCGACCTGTTTTGGTAATGGCTGCGGCAGGTTTAATGATGTTAGGTCTCTCCAGTGTGATCGCGGTTACCGGAGGCTTCAAGACGGTACTCGAGTCTACCCGACCGACGTCCCTGCCGACCGAGAGCAAGGAACAATTGGCGACGGAGAGCATCGGCCAGCTACCCTCTAACCCTGAAACACGAAAGACCTCCAGCGTGCAAGGTGAAGTTTCAAAGGGAAGAGAATTGGCATCCGGTTTCGAGCCATCGCATCGCCAGGTGGGCTCAGCCTCACTGAATAAACGAAGCGAGACAAGCAGTCCGGGCTCGTCTAGTAAGATCCCCTCAGCTACGAACTCTCGGAGTCCCAACGAGGACGACAAAAAATCTCCAGAGGTCATGCCAAGCGTTCAATCTGTTAACGTCGTGATGAAGATCGAAAATGGACGAGTATCGCAAGCCTCAATCGCCAATCATAAAGCAGGAATGGACGGTTATGAGGCGCTCGCCTTACGAATAGTGCGGCAGCGGCGTTACGCGTCGAAGCTAACTGGTGAAGAGACTGTCAGGATTAGTGTCACTCAGCTAAATTAAATGAGCTATGACGTAAATTGAAGGTCGCCGAGGAAGTGCCGAGATGTTGTTTCTTGAGAGCAAAACTCTAAGACATTTAGTAGACGGCGACGTTCGCATTAAATTGCTGGAAGAATTGCAGCAAAAAGGTCTGACTTCAATAATTCGAACGGCCAGACTTAATAGTTTTAGCCATCTGTTGTTTGATCCCGAGCGAATCAGGGAGATGGAGACCTCTATTGCCGCCTGGATCGAGTCTGAAAATCGGGAGGCTTATGTCCGAGGAGATCTGTTTTCTCTCAGCGATCATATTTTCTTTCTCATTTTCGATGACAACAAAGGAGTAGTTCCTCTGATCCGCGCGGGCATCGTGTATGAAACTGGCACTTCTGAGCCTTTTAGGAAACTAGGCGCCTTCTGCCGAGACATTCGCGAATTACTTCTTCCGCAAAGCGAGAGCAGGGAAAGCGAAACCGGAAAAGTTGAGAACTTTCCGCAGTGGGAGCAGGGCAAGCCTACCATTCCGGAAGGCTTTAGGCGGTTTGTCGCAAGGCAGGACGCAGATTCCTTATATACAAGCTTGCGCAAGGAGACCAGGAGTAAGCGCATTCTAGCTGCGTCAGAGCTGGAAGATGAAAACGCCCGTGTATTCTTGCGCAGCGCCAGAGATGCTTACCGGGAGGGCTACGCGGCGAAGCTTCTTAGTGGCCACTTAGTAGAGTCTCACGAGTTTTCGATAGAGAAGCTCGAGCATGTGGGACTCGTGGAGCGGGAGGTGCAGATTAGTTGCCGAAAGACCGGACACGCTCTGTTTCGATTACCGAATGCGCATGCGCTCGCGATTGTGACTGTTAGCGATGCAACGTGCAGCGAGTGTGGCTCACCTGTTGTCGATGAGAAGGTCGAGGAGGTGATTGCGCCAACTCAACTGGCTTCATCCCTTCTGGAAGATGGCTCGTGGCTCGTTAGTCGACTCCATTTTATTCTCCGCGAGATGGGCGTCCCGGAAAGTGAGATTGCTCTCGGTCCCTCCGATGGCACCGGCCACGGCCAAATGATGGTCAATCTCTGCGGCGAATCCTTCCTCCTCTTGACGCGCGATGGTGATCTTACTCCCGCTTTTGCGCGTTGGGCTATCGACCTGGAAATTGAGACGGAAGCTTCCCATCTCGTCGTTGTCGCTACCGGAAGGCTTCATAATGAAGCAGGTGTTTTGTTGCACAATCACGCTCGGCGCCGAATTAGTGGTGGCCAGGATTTTGAACTAATTCTGGCAGATGATGTTGCTGCCGCAGGTAGGGAGCTTCGGTATGCTTTGGAGAGAGTTTCGCTAAGGGTGATAGGCGAGCAGGTATGCGATCTGGATGGCAGCATGGGCTTAAGCGTCAGTCGCTTGATGATAACGAAATTTAACTTGCTTCGAACCGGAGACGAACTTGATCATCAGCAGCTTTGGCCTGAGAGTGGGCAAAGCTTTTCATTTGTCCGGCCACCGTTAACACTGGCGGCACACGCATCAGCCAACTCTGGAGAGATATTCGATGTCGGCAATGTGCCAGGCGAATCATCGGATAGTGCCCATGCCGAGAATACAGAAACCCCATTAAATTCCGGTACTCACGGCTCATGGGAGTAGGTCCAAAAACAAATTGTATCGGGTTAACTTATTCACTGAGCATACGTTCATTTACGATCGCTCCTTCCTCCTACGATACTAGTGGTAGCTAGTGCGCAACAAAGATCGAGTCTAAATTCGGTGAAATACAGAAAGGAAGATCCCAACCTCAAGAAAGAAGATGCTGGCACCATGAAGAACCAACTCGTAGCCAGACCTCAGAAAAATACTTCTTCGAAAGAGGAAATATCCGCGCGCCAAGAAGTTACTGAAGAGGCGCAGCGGTTCATTGAAGAGAGTCAAGACCATAATAATGTGGCAGCCGGCCAAGGGGCCGACGAAGAATGCTGGCGTCAAGATATGGATACGCTGCGCCGAGCCGCCGCAAACCTTGCGCGTCGGCGAACGAACGTTGAGGGACCTGTTCCCGGGACTAGCGCCCCTGATTCATTCCACCGAATTGCCAAGTCGTTAGACGATTCTTCTTCGGAGGCCCGTAGCGCGATCGTTCGGGTTCTTTATGACCTCGATCCGGATCGCGCTGCCTCTTTCTTTAATCTCGCCTTGCGCGAGAGTTCCCTTGAAGATCGCCGCCTCCTCGGCGCTGCATTGGCGGGTTCAGGCTTGGTAAACAAGGCGATTCAGGACCTAATGGGCGACAGCTATGAAAACTCTTACGGTGCGTTTTCCTTACTTTTCCTGGTGGCCAAAGCAGGTGAGTTTCAGTCGCTGATGCAAGTGATTGAGAATCATCCAAGTATAGAACTGCGTGTGGCCGTGATCAGACTACTGGGTTCGAGCGGAGAACCGGAGGTCGCTCCCACGTTTAGCCGTTTGGCTATGAGTAGGTCGGTGCCGGCCGAAGTACGTTCGGCGGCAATGGAGGCGATCAACCAGATTGACGGCCAAAGCAAGAAACGGCAAAATCAGCCGCGTGAATCAAATCATCTCGAAGTGATCGATAATAATTGTTAACCGGGATGTTCGTAAATAGACTTGCTAGCTATTCGTGACCTTTCTTCACTACTTCCTGGCAGTCGGATGGCATTCCCAGAGTTCAGGCCGTGAAACGCCTTTTGTCTCTTCGCGCACTCGGCAGATTGATTTCCAGGACGGCGCTGTGATGCACTAGCCTATCAACAGCCGCAGCCGTGGGTGGATCCTTGAAGCTCCTTTCCCATTCGAAGACCAGGCGGTTTTCTCTTTAACCTGTTCGGCGCCTTTTGCTTTGGCGGTCGGTTGCCCCAGAGGCTGAAGACTCTTTAACAGCAATGCGTCCCGGAATTCACGAGCGCCGATCGCAACGCGGTAGCTCGGATGAGGGTCGAGGGTTTGGAGATTGAGGACTAGCCTATCTGTGCAACGCTCTCGCAGATGGCCCCGCAGGGCAATACAAGTCCATTGTAACCCTCCCCAATTTAGGACCACTCATAAGTAGAGATTTCCGGGTTTTGAGCCACAGATTTAGTACGGGTTCAAAGGAGACCACGGCCTCAGCTTGTACGGGCTTAACTAACGCGGAGTCTAAATACTTCGTGCGCCGGTCGATGGAGGCGATTCGCAACTGTTACAAAGTCAGTTTACTTCGGTATTGATCCCTGCGGGCAGACCCATAGGTGAATCATCAAGTCCGGCCGCGCTGGACCAACCACAGTGATAATTCGGCCACCATCCAAGCGGCGAGAGTAGACGAGATAATCAATGATGCGCGTGGAACGAGTTTGTACTTCACCCGCTCGCCCGTGTTGTCCCGGATTCACAATTACATATCCCCTTGTTGAAGGATCGTTTTGCAGCTCGATCGCGAAGTTATCCAAGCGGGCCTTCTCATCGTTTCGCGCGAGGGCAGGAAACTCATCGAAAATCCGGCAGCTGAGTGGTGCTGGAAATTGCACAGAACAGGTTGCCGAACAGTCCAGGCTATATCCGCCCATTGAAAGGGTAGCCGTTAATGTCTGACCCTCTAAACCGGCTGTATCAACTGTTATTGAGCTGGTTCCCTGACCCTCAATGATTCTGCCGTCGGAAAGGGTCCACGTGTATGCAGGGGTGACGTTGCCTAAACTTCCTCGGAGCGTTGAACTGAACGTTACTGGTTGCCCCGGCTGGACTCTATCGGGACAACTAATTGAGACATTAGGACAAGCAGGTGAAGGGGGCGGACACTCCACCAAAACCCCGATAGAAGAGAATGCCTGGCAACCCCTGTCTGCATTTCCAGTGTCAATCTCTACAAAGGCTTCGTAATAACCCGGTTTAAGACCGGAGAGATCCCACGTCGCTGCCGTCCCATCGCCCACGATGCGTCCAACCGGGCTGGTCCAACGGTATACAATCGGATGTCCATCGGAAGAAGTTGCTCTCGCATTCAGACGAACTAATGCTGAA
>JACCVY010000085.1 GCA_013697915.1 Blastocatellia bacterium
GGTCTTCATTCAGCTCTTTAGAAAAATTGGAAGCTTTCGTGGTGAGTCAGCCTTTACCACCTGGCTGCATCGTCTAACCGTCAATCAGGTCCTGATGCACTTCCGCAAGCGCGGTGTGAAGATGGAACAGACAACCGACGATGGGGAAACGCCGATACAAATAGTCAAAGGCACTGAGAACCCCAATGCGATGCCGGTCATGGATCGCATAGCGCTCGATAAAGCTATAGTCCAATTGCCTCCCGGCTACCGCACGGTTTTCACCCTTCACGATATTGAGGGCCACGAACACGAAGAGATTGCCAGAATGCTGGGTTGCTCGGTTGGGACCTCAAAGTCGCAACTTCATAAGGCAAGAATGAAATTACGCGGACTTTTGAGGCAACAGAAGGTCAAGGACTAGCTTCCAAGATAGCTTGCCCGGGTTCGTCCCCGAACCGAGGAAGTTTGAAAGAACAAGATTTTTGCGCAGTCTCCCCTGATTGCTTGAAAACCGAACGCCGGTGAAGGCGACTCGCAAACCAGCGAGCGCGCGGCAGGTTTAGAGGTTGAAAGACAATGAACTGCGAGAAGTGCCAGGACCTGATCAGCGATTTTCTGGATGGGTCGATAAGTCATCAAGATAAAACAACGCTCAGTTCGCATTTAGAAGAGTGTTTGCATTGCGCCGAGGTGCGCGACGACCTGCAATCGATCGTCGGATTCTGTCGCACCCAGCGAGGTCAATATGCGTCGCCGCCAAACGAAAAAGCGTTGTGGTTGCGCATCCGCAATATGATTGAGGCGGGTGCCAGCGTCGCTGCTTCGGCACCCGCCACTACACGTAAAAGTTTTTTGAACAATTGGACGGCGCGTAGTTGGGAACTTTCTTTTCCGCAGCTGGCGGCGATGGTTGCGGCGATAGTCTTGATCGTCTCGTTGTCGACGGCGGTTGGTTTGCGCCGCTGGCAGAGTGGTGGTGCGGTGGACGCAAAGTTTCAGACCGGCCAGAATAGTTTGAGTGTTGGTGCCACTGACGTACGCAAGCGCGTATCTCAGCAACAGCAATTGATCTCTTATTGGAATCAGCGCGTTGAGTACAACAAGGCGCGTTGGAATCCGCAGATGCGTGAAACTTTTGATCGCAACCTGGCGGTGATCGATCAGGCCGTGAATGATTCGTTTGACAGTTTGAGCAAGAATCCGCAGGACGAAGTTTCAGAAGAGATGTTGAATACTGCGCTTAACGAGAAACTTTCGCTCCTGAAGGAGTTTGCGGAACTATAATTGGACCCGGCCCGCGCCGGCACTTGATCCCCTTTTACTGCTCGGCAGGAATTTGGTTACTGTATAGCCCCACATAGAAAATGATTGGAATATTGCCCACTCTAACCGAAACCTCCCGCACTTCTCTGCTTCGAAAACCGGCGTTGTTCGCATTTGTTTTGGTTTTCGCGGCGCTGAGCGTCTCTAGCGTGTTTGCCCAGCAGCACCTGTCAAAGCGATATCCCGTAAGAAGCAATGTTCGGGTGGAACTGAAAAACATCTCGGGTACGATAACTGTTGAATCCTGGAACCGCGACGAAGTTAAACTGTCTGCGACAATGGAATCGCCGGCAGCCAACGTGTCTCCGCGCCAGACTGGCGATGGTTTGATTGTAGATGTAATGGCGGACAATCGCGGACGCAGCGACATTGGTGACGTGAACTTCAAACTTCAGGTGCCTGTCAATTCGTCAGTAGATCTGGAAACAAAGCGTGGCCAGATTACCGTCAGCAACATTCGCGGCGGTTTAGTTCGGGCGCACGTTTCTTCCGAGGGCGATATCGAGTTGAATGGCATCAGCGCTTCGCAGGTATTTGCGCAAAACCTGATCGGAAACATTTTCTTTGACGGCGAATTTTCCCGCGGTGGCACTTACCAATTTCAATCGGGCAAGGGCGAGATAACAATTCGAATTCCTTCTGACTCTGCCTTTAGTCTGGTTGCCGCAACGCCGACGAGAAGGATCGCGCTGGGACCGTTTTGGAATGATGGCTTAAAGAGTCTCGGCGACGGACGCAAGTACACTGGAGACGTCGGCGACGGACGCTCGTCGGTGATGGTCACCACGTTCCAGGGCAGTATTACCTTTATCCGAAAATAGAAATCGGAATATTTCAAAAGCAATCATGCGGACGCTGCGATCGGATCGGGCGTCCGCATTAGTTTTATGACGGGTAGGTAGTGTTACTATCGGCTCATGATTTTATTCCAGGATTCGCTGCAACAATCAATGACTAAACCCACAATTAGTTTGCTTATGCCGCTTGCTTTCGCGGGAGTCTTTCTTTTATCAGCCAACCCCGCAGCGGCCCAGAAGCAAACTAAATCAGTGACGGTTGCGAAGCCCGCGCTGGTGCGCACCACCACGCGGAAAGAAACTCACCGTTTGGGCTACGGCGGAACGCTGACCCTCATCGGCGCGCCCGACGGTTCAATAACCATTGAAGGCTGGTCTCGAAGTGATGTTGAAGTGCGCGCAGAGATTCAAATGCGCGCCGACACTGAGCAGGATCTGGATCTGCTGGCAGCCGTTAATGGGTTCGTGCTCGACGAAGATGTGAATCATCTGCGCGTGTTGACCACCGGTATGCATGACCGCGCTTTCATGAAAGCTCACGCCAAAAACTTTCCCAAAAAACTGCTGGGGCTGCTCTGGAAGATTGACTATCGAATCCGGGTGCCCATGGCCGTTGACTTGGATATCAACGCCGGGCGCGGGCCCATAAGTTTGTCAAACGTCGAAGGAAACATTCGCATCTCTTCGCCTCAAAGCGACGTAAAGTTGGAGTTTGCCGGCGGCACCTTGTCGACCACAATTGCTGCGGGAAAGGTGACTCTGAAAGTACTCGGCAGGAGCTGGCACGGGGTTGGCGCGGACATAAAAGTTGCTGCGGGTGATATTACTCTTGAGCTTCCGGCAGGATTCAGCGGGGATCTGGATGCAGACATTCTGCGCGCCGGCGAAATCGAAAACAGCTACGAAGGTCTGGAAGCACGCGACAAGCCCGGCATTACCAAACAGCAGGTTAAGGGACGCATGGGTTCCGGGGGGGCCTTCCTAAAGCTTACTGTCGGTGATGGGCGCATCTGCATCCAGAAACAGTGAACAGTGAACAGTGAACAGCAAACAGCAAACAGCAAACAGTGAACAGCAAACAGCCTACAGCAAATAGCTGGAAGCGGATATTCTGACGACTACGGCTGTTTGCTGTTAACTGTTTGCTGTTTGCTTACTGGCCACGGTATTCTCTCGACTCATTATCATGAGCATAAAATCAGATAAATGGATCCGGAAAATGGCGAGCGAGTTCGGAATGATCGATCCGTTTGAACCGGGCCAGGTGAAGGAAGTAAATGGCAGACAAATCGTTTCTTACGGCACGTCGAGCTATGGTTACGACATTCGCTGCGCCGATGAATTCAAACTCTTCACCAACATCAACAGCACGATAGTCGATCCGAAGAAATTCGATGAGAAGAATTTCGTGGATGTTAAAGCCGAATCGGTACTGATTCCGCCAAACAGTTTTGCGCTCGCGCGCACGGTCGAATACTTTCGCATCCCCAGGAACGTTCTGACTGTTTGCCTCGGCAAGAGTACGTATGCAAGGTGTGGGATCCTGGTAAACGTCACGCCGTTTGAACCTGAATGGGAAGGCTATGTGACGCTCGAGTTTTCCAACACCACGCCTTTGCCCGCCAAGATTTATGCGAATGAGGGAGTTGCGCAGGTCATATTCTTCGAATCTGATGAGGTCTGCGAAACGTCCTACAAAGACCGCGGCGGAAAGTATCAAGGCCAACGCGGCGTCACTCTTCCGAAGATGTAAGACGAGAAATTCAAAAGATTTCCCATTCATCATTTACCATTTCTCATTTTCCATTGAACTGAAATGCAAACTGCTCCCGCTAAAGACGCACCCACGCTGAGTTTCAAAAAACTGGATCAGCTCGCCGTGCTGCCGTCGCGGGGAAGTTTGCATTCTGCCGGACTGGACCTGTATTCGCTTGAGAACCTGACGATTGCGCCCAAACAACGAATTCTGGCGCGCACTGGCTTGGCGGTCGCGATTCCCGAAGATCATTACGGCCGCATCGCTCCGCGGTCGGGACTGGCATTGCGAACAGGTCTAGACGTTTTGTCCGGAGTTATCGACGCAGACTATCGCGGCGAGATTGGTTGTCTGCTCTACAACACAGGCGACGAAACGATCACGCTGCCCGCGCAAACTAAAATCTGCCAGTTGATTGTCGAAAAGATCATTACGCCCGAAGCCGTCTGGGCGGATGAGATAAATGAGACAGATCGCGGCAGCGGCGGGTTTGGGTCAACAGGATAAAGCAAAGTGCTGAGTACCAAGTTCTGAGTACTGAGTAGTGAGTACTGAGTTAGGTATGAGTGATGAATGAGTGGCGTAAGAACTAATATCGCTCTTAGCGATTAGGTTCGCGGCTCAACATTGCATACACCGTCGGCGTCACCACCAACGAAAGCAGTAGGGCAACTGCCAACCCGCCGATAACAGCAATCGCCAACGGCTGCAAAAGTTCAGCGCCGGATCCAAGCGCCAGCGCCAACGGCAGCATTCCCAGAATTGCAGCGAGCGACGTCATCAACACTGGACGAAAACGCCGGCGGCCGGATCGCAGCAGTGCTTCGCGCAAGGTGTCTCCCGACGCCAGATGATCTTCCACAGCGTCAAGCATCAAGATACCGTTCTTGGCAACGATGCCGACCACCATGATCATTCCCATCAGCGAAACTATGTTGAGGGTGCTCCCCGTAATGAAGAGACCCGCGAGCACGCCACCGAGAGCCAACACCGCGCCGGTGACAATCGAGATGGGATGGGCAAACGAGCGAAACTCGATCAGCAACGTGATGAAGACGAGCACGATCGCGAGGATGAGCGCCTGTAGCAACTCGCGAAAGCTCGCCTGCTGCTCCTGGTAGATTCCGCCGTATTCCAGGGTCATGCCCGCAGGCAACTTCACATCTTTGGCTAATTGAACTTTGATCGCGCTAATTGCCGAGCCCAGATCGCTTCCGGAAAGCCTAGCCGTTACCGCCACTGATTGCCGCAAGCCATCGCGCTGGATTTCGGTTTGCCCCTTGTCATATTCGACTTGCGCAACCTGATCCAGACGAAACTGCGCGCCGGTAGCCGAACGAATAAGCAACCCTTTCAAAGTATCCAGTGACTCACGCGCGGTTGGCGGCAGCAAGACGCGCACAGTAATCAGCCTGCCTTGTTGCAGGATTGAAGAGGCGGCGTCGCCTGTCATTGCCGTCGTGACCGTGTTCGCGATGTCGGTCGCCGAAACTCCGAAGCGCGCCGCAAGTTGCGGGTCGATCTTGAAAGTGATGGCCGGCCCGCTGACGACTACACCGCTGAAAGTGTCCACCACTCCGGGAACTTTTTGGATCGACTCTTCAACCAGCGTTGCCTCTTGATCAAGCGCGGTCGTGTCTTCGCTAAACAATCTGATTTCGATAGGCGCGGGCGAACTGGTGAGATCGCCAATCAAGTCGGAAAGAATGCCCACAAACTCGATCTGCAAGGCCGGCTCCGAGGATTCGATCTTTGAGCGCAGATCAGCGGTTACTTCTTCAGTGGTCCTTGTGTGTCCCGGTTTCAGCTTGGCAAGAAAGTCGCCGGTGTTTGGCTCGGTGATGAAGAGTCCGAGCTGCAGGCCGGTCCGCCGCGAGTAGCTTTCAATGTCCGGATCCTCTTTCATCATCTGTTCGATGTGTTGGAGCATGCGGTCAGTTTCCGCGAGCGACGTGCCGGGCGGCGCTTTGTAGTCGAGAATGAAGGCGCCCTCGTCGAACGCCGGTAAAAAGTCTGAGCCGAGGTTGCGGTAAAGCAAATACGAACCGATTAGAACTACGACGCAGACTGCTATCACTAACCAGTGGTTGTTCAACGCGTGGTCAAGTACCCATTCATAGCGGCGAATAATTGCACCCAGAAATGGTCCGGTTTCCTCCTCCTCCTCCTTTTCTTGCGCGCGCATTTCCGCCGCGTCTGCCGGCCACTCCCCTTCGTCCTGAGTGTCAGCATTGGTGCGCTTATCACCAGCGCCACGCGTAACTTTGACGAAGCGTTCAGCGAGTACCGGCGTGAAAGAAAGCGCGAGCACCAGCGAGGTCAGCAGCGCGACTGCCATAGTCAATGCCAGCGAACGGAAAAATACACCGGTGACTCCCGTCAGGAGTGTCAACGGCAGAAAGACTACTACCGGAGTGATGGTCGAGCCGATGATCGGAATCGTAATCTCGGAAATCGCGCGCTCAACCGCTTCGCGTCGCGATTGTCCTCGCGCCAGGTGCGTGTAAATGTTTTCGACGACCACGATCGCATCGTCAATTACCAGGCCGATGGCCGCCGCTACACCGCCAAGCGTCATTAGATCAAACGACAACCCGACCAGATACATCGCGAGAAAGGTCGCCAGCACTGTTACCGGAATAACAAGGGTTGCAACGAACGTCGTGCCCCAGTTGCGCAGAAAGGCGTAAAGAATCGCCACCGACAGCAATAAACCGATCAGGATCGAATCGCGGACAGAATTCATGGACTCGCGCACCAGCAGCGACTGATCGTAAAAGGGCGCGATCTTCACATCCTTCGGCAGCAGCGGCTGGATGGCCGCCAGCTCAGTCTTCACCTCGTCGTCTACAGTTACAGTATTGGCGCTTGGCTGGCGGCGGATGTTGAGCAACACCGCTGGGTGTCCATCCGCCGTGACGATCGTATATTGCGGTTCGACGCCGGCGCCGACAGTTGCGACGTCAGCCACAGTGATGGGAGCATTGTTCACCACCGCGACGACGATGGAATTGAGTTGTTCGGGAGCGGTCGCCTGACCGCTGACGAGTGTTAGTTCGAGTTGATGGTTCTCTTCGATAAGTCCTGGCGAGGCAACGACGTTAGAGTTACGCACAGCGTCAGCGACCTGCTGCACTGAGACGCCGTGAGCGTTGAGGCGATCAGGATCGATTGTTACGTGATACTCGCGAACCTTTCCGCCGGCCACCGACACATCCGCTACGCCGGGCAACCGCGCCAGTCGCGGTTTGATCGTGTAGTTTCCAATATCGCGCAACGAAGCAGGATCGCGCGTGTCGGAAACCAGGCTATAACCGGCGACAGGAAAGACGGCAAAGGTGAGCCGGTCGACATTGCGTATCGCGGCCGTCGGCGGCAGGCTCGACGAGAGTTGCGATAGACGAGCCTGCACCAGTTGCAATGACTGAAGCACGTCGACGCTCCAGTCAAAAAAGAGATTGATCTCGGTGGCGCCGCGGGAGGTCGTTGACTTAATTCGCACGATGCCGGGAATACCGTTCATCGCTTCTTCCAGCGGCCGCGTTACGGACGCCAACATCTGCGGCGCCGGCACCACGCCGTTATCGACAATGATAACGATGCGCGGAAAATCTGTTTGCGGGAAGATCGCGGTCGGAAGCTGGAATGCGGCGTAGAGACCCGCGACCGATAGGAGCAGGATCAAAACTACGACTGCGCGCGACTGCCGTGAGATGATGCGGGCGAGATTCATAACATTAATTTTGGAGTGAGCCGGCAGAACCCAACAAACCCGCGCAGCGGGTGGAAGCATAAAGCCTGGGGTGGAGCGGAGCGGAACCCCAGGATATCCTTCACTTCGCGGCCGAACTCGTGTCACCTGCAGGCGCTTCTTGAGCCACCTCGACCTTCGTGCCGTCGGGCAGCGCGTAATTACCCTCGATAACGACGGTCTCTCCGCCCAGCAAGCCCGACGCGATCTCTATTTTTTCCGCGGTGCGAATTCCTATCGTAACTTTCGTTTCATGCGCGACATTTGCTGTGTCCACCACCATCACCGTGCCCTCATTTCCATCGCTCGCGTCCAGCGTAACGGCGGCGGCAGGAACCACGATCGCGTCGGTTTTCGTTAAAGTTGCAGCCGTGACCTGGGCGGCGCCATTGGCGCGCAATCGTCCCGCCCCGTTGCCGAGTGTGACCCAGACTTCCACGCTGCGGTTAAGCGGATCACTTGAACGGCTGATGAGCGTCACCTTGCCAGTCATCTCTTCACCAGTCGTGTCCGTCGGGATGACCTGTGCCACATCGCCAACTTTGAGTTGGGCGGCTACCGTGTCAGCAAAGGGGGCCTTAACGATCACCTCGCTGATGTCGGCAATGTTAACCAACTTTCCACCCGACGCTGCAAACTCGCCTTCATACTGAAACTGATCGGTGACGACGCCCGTGATCGGCGCGCGAATGGTGGCATAACTCAGTTGGGCGTCGAGCGTGGCGACGCGTTGCTGTGCCGCCTGCACGCGCGCCGCAGCGATAGCGCGATCGTTTGGATTAAGCGACTTGGCGCGCAGCGCTAGCGTTTGTTCGGTGAGACGCAGCTCGTTTTCCGCGGTCGTCAGATCGAATTGCGAGGTTTCGAGATCTTTTTTCGAGATGCCTCCCTTTTGATAAAGCACGAGGCGGCGCTCGTAAGTTGCGCGCGCCGCCGCGACTTTTGCTAAGGCATCGCGCAGCGCTTTCTGGTCCTGGGCGTTGGTTTGTGGAATCGTTCCAGTAGTTACACTGCGTTCGTTTGCGCGCTCCTGGTTCAGGACCGCGATCGCTTCGTTGCGCTGGGCCACCAGGTCGCGCGACTCCAATTCTGCAATCACTTCTCCGGCGCGCACGACTTTGTTCTTCAAGATGCCCATCCGCTTTATCTGCGCGCTGATCTTTGCGGCCACCGTTGCTTGCTCGCGCGGAAAGATGGTGCCCACCGCGGATACCGGCACCGCGATCGTCTCCTTGGTAACTTTGGCTACCTTGACGCTGACAACCACCGCCGCGGTTTGATCCGCCGCTGGAGGGCTTCGCCACTTCCAAATCAGGAAGACCAGGACAAGCAACGCGGCCACCTCGACTGACGCTACGATTATCAAATTGCGCCGTCGCTCACGGGCCAACCGTTCACGTCGCACGGCGAGCCACATTTCCTGCTCTTCCTCGGTTTGCGGTGAGCCCTGCTGGCTATCGCTCGCGATGTCGGTTTTGTCCTGTTTCATTGTCGTTCCGCCATTTGCTCTGCAAGTCTCCGATAAACTTCAAGAAGCTCTGAACAAGTTGATGTGGACTTGCTTTTCCAAAACCCGCGTAGCGGGTGGAAGCATAAAGCCCTGGGGTGGAGCGGAGCGGAACCCCAGGATATCAAAGGATAAAAAACCGAGCGCGCGAAGCGTGCGATAGCGCCAAACCTGCGATTTACTCATTGATGAATTGCTGTCGCCCACTTCGCGGGCTGGTCCTTCTGTTCTCCAGCGATCCTGGGGTTCCGCTTCGCTTCACCCCAGGTTTTATGCTATCGCCGCGCTTCGCGGGCTCGTGTAAACTCTTCACCAACTTGGTCACCAAACCTGTTCAGAGGTTCCTTCAGTTTGTCGAACCCTCGTATCATTGCCCCGTTGCCTGGCGCAGGCGCGCGAGCGCCGTTTGGTAGTCAAAGATTGCCTGGTAGAGGGCAAACCTCTGCGCAGCCAGCGTGGTCAATGCATCCGTAACTTCGATTATCTGCGCTTCGCCGGCGCGGTAACGCGCAATAGACGCGTTAAGATTACTTTGCGCTTGAATGACACCCGCTCCCGCCAACCTGATGCGTGTAGCCGCAGAGGTCACTTGCGCCTGCGCGGCGTAAAACTGCTGCGTGAAGCCGCGCAACGCGATGGTGCGTTCGTTCTCCGCGATCTGAGCGCGCAGTCGGGCCTGTCGTTCCCTGCTTTTGCTTGCACCCCAATCGAAGATCGGTATGGTCAGACTGAAAGCAGCCGAGACTCCGGTGTGCTCCTTGAGGCGCACTGGTTTAAGTGAATCGGTATCAAAGCCACCGAGCATAGAATATGAAAGTTGCGGCAACCGATCGGCTCGTGCTATTCGAATTTCCTGTTTGGCTGCGCGGAGCTGCGCTTCAAACTGGGCAAATTCGGGTCGACGCGAAATATCGTTAACTTTGAACTGCTGAAATTCAGAATCGACCGGCGCGGCCAAGGCAAGATCGGTCGTGCTAATGGGTTGCGTAAAATCATAACCGACGAGTACACGCAACGACCCGGCGGCCACTTCTTCATTAGATCGCGCGCGCTCCAATTCGTCGCGGCGTGCAATCGTTTGCAATTGCGCGCGTGTCAGATCGACGGAGGCGATTTCCCCACCGCTCAGGAGCAGGGAAGTGATTCGCTCAAACTCTTCCGCTGCCGCCAGATTTAGTTCAGCCGCGCTGCGCTGCGCAGTCGTTAATGCCAGGCCGTAGTAGGCGTCAATCACTGCCTGGGCCAGCGCTCTTCGCGCCACCTCGGTGCCGGCATGCGCCGCCTCGAGCAGCGCGCGGTTTTTAGCGAGGGTTGCGCGCAAACGACCGGCAATATCGATGTCGCCGGAAACATTCAGATACGCCTGATATTCGCTGATGGCATTGTTAGCGATAAAGCTTGGGGCTCGCGGGGTGCCTGGTGGCAGACCAAGGGCCGGCGAAGTGTACAGGTAGCTCAAGGGCGCCGTGACGCGGGGCAGAAATGCAGCCTGCGTCTGGCGGACATCCTCTGCAGCTATCTTTTCGTTTAGTCCGCCTTGTTGAAAACTCGACGCCAAGGCGTTGGCCCGGCGCAACGCATCATCAAGCGTCAACAGACCTGAGCCTGGGGCACTCTGAGTCGTCAACGAAACGGATGGGGGCGGAGAAACCAACGGGGTCTGCGTACCGGAAGGAACGGGCGATGGGCCAACCACACTCGGCACGGCGAAAGGCGTTGATTGCGGCAATGGTGTTGCTTGCGGTGACGCACTCGGCTGCGCGCGCGGAGATGCTGTCGACAAAGGCGTGTTCACCGGGGATGGACCAGGCACACTTGAAGGCGACGGTGTTGTCGGCGTTGGTTGTGAAGTCGGTGCTGGTTGATTAGTTTGCGCGGGTGAAGACGCCGGCGCTGGGTTCTGTGAGGCAGGTGGCGAAGTGGGCTGCTGTGCCCGCGTCCCATACCCGACTGCCAAAACAACCATCAGCCCCAGTGAAACTAGTAAAGGACTAAATGATTGATGTGGGCCCACACGAGTCAAACAGCTCAGACGTTTCATCACCAATTTCGCGTCTCAGATTCAGAATTTGACTAAAAGGGGAGTCGAAGTCTAGCACTCAGGGTCCAGATTCTCTACATTAAGAAGCTGGACGAGGAAAGGACGGGGCGCGTGTTGCCGGCAAACTCCCCGTCCGATCTTATTGTTTGACTGAAGCGTAGATGCGCTCTGCCAATTCACTCTAGTGCTTCTCTTTGCTTTCTTTTCTCTTCTCAGCTGCTTCCTGCTGCTTGCTTTCGTGCTCAACTCGCACAACTTTTCCGGTTATCGCGCTAACCTGGACCTCGTCGATCGTGCCCTTAGCATTTCGGATATCAAATGAATAAACGAGCTTGCCATGTTCCTTCTCGAGTTCGCCGCTCTCAACTGTGCCCGGTGCGCGTTTGAGCGCGGTTTCCTGGGCCTGGTCCTTTGTGATCTTCGCCTGGCGAGCCAGCTTTGCTTCGTTGGCGTTTTCTTGCGGCCCGCCGGATTTGGCCATGACCAACGAGCCGCCGGTTACGAATGCTGAGATTAAGACTGCCAGCACAAAATTCTTCTTCATAAAACTTTCTCCTTCATTGCTTTGTGTTTGCTGTTTGCGGGCAGATGGCTCTGAACGCCAAAACCCGCTACTCCTTATGACGACCACTGTACAGTTAAGAAGATTACGGCAGGATTAACTTGCCAGAATAGGCTGGCAGGACCAATTACCATCTGGCACGTGTGACCAGAACCTGCGCGGAATTCGGTAAGCGAAAGGATTATTTAGGGCTCGGCAAGGAAATCACAAACGCAGCGCCTTCACGATTCGTCTTATCCAGAACAATTGTCCCGCCGTGCAGTTCCGCCACCCATTTGGCAATTGGAAGGCCCAAGCCGGCACCGCTGCCATTCAGAGATTCGTCGCGCGAGCGCGCCTTATCCACACGGTAAAAGCGTTCAAAAACGTGGGCCTGCGCATCGGCAGGAATGCCGGGTCCGGTATCGCTAATGACAATTTCAGATTTGTCCTGATTTTGTCTTACGGTTACTTGTACGCGGCCGTGGGCCGGAGTGTACTTGATTGCGTTATATACCAGGTTAAGGACCATTCTCTGGATCAGTGCTTCGTCTCCACGAAAGGGAATCTCCTTAGCCGGGGGTTGATAGGAAACTTCCAACCCTTTTTGCGTAGCCAGCGAGCGCACTGAGCGCACACATTCGTTGACGCTTTCATCCAGATAGAAGTCCGCTAACACCAGCGGATATTCCCCGGCATCGGCGCGCGCTAGTGTGAACAGGTCTTCAACCATTCTTGTCAGACGCCGGCCTTCGTCGTTAACGATCGCAAGCGACTCGCGAAGTTCGGCCGGGTCTCGACCTTCTTGTGAAAGAGTCACCTCCGACTCTCCACAAATGACTGCAACCGGTGTGCGCAATTCATGCGAAGCGTCGGCCATAAAACGTTTCTGCTGAGCAAACGATTGATCGAGGCGCGCCAGTAGCTGGTTGAAAATTCCGGCCAGCCGGCCCAGCTCCTGATTGTTTTCCGGTACGGGAATCCGCTGGTCTAAATTCGAAGCGCCTATTTGCGCAGCTCGTTCGCCCATGACAACCACCGGTGCAAGACTCTTCCGCGCCAGAAAATATCCGCCCAGACTGGCAATCACCAGCGCGATGGGAATGGCAATATAGAACGCCTCGCGCGCCTGTTCGAGGGCCTGTTCCTGATCTCGTAATGAGTTGGCAAAAACGAAGATGTAATTCTGTCCGCCCACCGGCACTGCAACAGCCAGGACGCGGATATTGGTCTTGCCTCCTAAAGAAAGATTTCCGTATGCGCGACCTGAGCGTGAGGCTGAGGCGAAAAGAGCAGTCAGTTGCGGTTGTAATTCCGATGAAGCAAACCAGTTATTTTCCAAACCCAAATTTTCGGGCTTTTCTGATGCGACTACCACCTGGCGTCGCGCGTCGTAAACAATTACTTGCCGATCCCGGGAGCGGAAACCCCGCGCTGTTTCATTAGCCGCATTGTCCTGAGCCTCATCAGTTGATTCAGCATTGAAATTTGAAATGAACGAATTGGCTGTTTCTGCCAGAGAGTCGTCAGTGCGTTGGCGAGTTGCGCGCGCGAGATAGTAATAGGTGGTGATGGAAAAGATTAGCAGCACGAAGGCCAGGATACCCGTGTACCACAGCGTGAGCTGGATGCGCATAGAACCTAATGGTCTTGTGTTCATTTTTCGAAGGTTGCTGCGAAGCGGGTTAGAACTCAGCCGTGGGTAAGTTTGATGTCCGATAAGCTTTAGCTTGTCGAACCCGGCGACAAACTAAAGGAACGTCTGAACAAGCCAATGCAGCTGGCGTTTTCAAACCCGCGTAGCGGGTGGGAGCATAGAGTCTAGCACCCCAGCCGAGATGCTCGGCTGGGGACCCCGCCCTGAGGTGGAGCGAAGCGGAACCCCAGGACGACGATAGTTAAAAACCTGGAGCGCGCGGTGCGCGCGATAGCGCAAGCGCTGCGATATGCCTGTCTTAAACCGCTGTCGCCCACTTCGCGGGCTCGTGCATTTTACTTGAATGATCCTGGGGTTTCGCTTCGCTACACCCCAGGCTTTATGCTATCGCCGCGCTTCGCGGGCTCACTGCAAGACTTTCACCAATTTGTTCCGAAGACTCCTCAAGTGTATCGGACATTTGCCGCGAAACTGAACCACTACTTAGCGGTAACTGCATCTGATGAAAACTAATCGGGCGGGGCCAGCATGTAGCCAGCGCCGCGTCGCGTGTGGATCAGCCTGGTGGAGAACCCACTGTCTACTTTTCTTCTGAGTCGATTGATGTGCACATCGATCAAATTGGTGAGCGGGTCAAAGTTCTCGTCCCAAACGTGTTCCGCAATCTCGGCGCGGCTGACGACGCGCCCCTGTTCGCGGGCGAGGTACTCCAGCAGCGCATACTCTTTACCAGTAAGCCCTAGCTCGCGTTCAGCCCGAGTAGCGCGCTGAGCGCGTGTGTCCAGCAGGAGATCTCCAATTTGAATTGTCGCGGGACGGACAACGTGACCACGACGCATTAAAGCTCGCAGTCGTGCCAGCAGTTCAGTCACCGCAAAAGGTTTGGTCAAATAGTCGTCGGCGCCAATGTCCAGACCTGTAATTCGATCCTGCACTGTATCGCGCGCGGTGAGCATGATTACCGGCACCACTGAACCGGTCGCCCGCAACTCGCGGCAAACACTAAAGCCGTCGCGACCGGGGATCATCACATCGAGAATTATTGCGTCGTAGTCGTTAATAGTTGACTTGTAAAGCGCATCTTCGCCATTGCCGGTCACATCGACCGCAAAGGCCTGTTCACGCAAACCCTTCGCGACAAAACGGGCGATGCCCGGATCATCTTCCACCAACAGAATTCTCATTGCGTTCGATAAAAGTCGGTGCCACTTGCCTTAACGTGTAAGTAACGATCGTCAATACAACACCTGGAGAGCTGGGTGTAGGTCTAACTCAGAAATTCCATGCGAGCATAGCTCCGTACGCGTGCGATCTGGGGCCATAAAGAGGATTTATCCTGGGAAACAGTTTCGATGGGACTCGGCTTGTCTTTTTCCCGTTCAAGAGATCGAGAGCTGGGTCGTGATGCTGATGATAAACGTAGCGCCCAATGCCGTAACCCATGGCGCTGCCCACCAGCACGTCCGAAAGAAAATGCTTGCGCCCGGTGTAACGAGAAATTCCCACTGCAGTGGCGAGCGCGTATGCGCCATAGCGAACAGCAGGATGCCGAGGACCATACTCTTCCGCAACCACCGTCGCGACGGACCAGGCGCTAATAGCATGCCCGGACGGAAACGACGAGCCGCCGTCAAAAAAATCTCCACTCGAATGATCGACCGGAGGACGCTGCCGCTGCGAAGCAACCTTTAGCGCCTCCACCACGATGCTGCTGTCGAGCAACGCCTCGGCCGCCAATAGTCCCGTCTCCTTCGCTCGCTCGTCGTGCTTGAGCCGTCCGGCAAAATAAAAGAGCGCTGCAGTTCCCCCAGTCACGGAAGCCGACCCAAGATAACTTATATCTTTGCTGATTCGCAGGCGACTAAGGTTGTCGCCGTGCGTGACCAGTGCCCCCGACGTGCGCCGGTCAGTTACAATCAGCGCGCCGGTAGCCAATACGAAAGGCGCAACCCACCTTGCATCGCTCTGGTGAACATGAAATGGCGCGGTCCAAATGCCTTTTTGATCTTTCAGAATGTTAGCGAAAAAATTCTTTTCCACGGTCGGTCTCGGCGTCGGTTTTGGCTGTGCGGCAGGCGCTGCTGGTGTAGTTTGCGAAAAGACCTGCAGAGATAGAATGATGATGAAGACAAAACAAAGCGGCCAGCAAAACGTGACCCTTGCAGTCTTATGACTGAAGTTCATGACTTAACTCCTGATTGTAAAAGAGGGAAACCCGGCTGATTATGATTAGGGGAAACGGGTCGATTATCTGCCTCCAGGCAATCTTTTGACAACCGCAGAGCGAATCCGACGACGCGGCTGTGAAGCATTTGTTGCAAACGCCACGCGAGGTGTAGGCTGGCGCGTCATTCGAAAAGGGTGAAGGAGATTATTTTTATGATGTCATTGCGAAAAAGCACTCCAATTGTTTTGTTGATAGTTGTCATCGTGGGGTTGTCGTTCGCCGGATCCAGCCTGGCTCGCGCTGCGTTTTCATCGACGGACTACAAGGTTGTTAAGACTTTAAAGCTTGGTGGCGATGGTGGCTGGGATTATCTGTTGGTGGATCCCGAAGCACACCGCCTTTATATCTCGCGCTCGACGCATGTCATGGTTGTTAATTCGGACACAGACCAGGTCGTCGGCGATATTCCCGGCACGAACGGAGTGCATGGAATTGCCCTGGTCCGGGAACTGGGCAAAGGATTTACCAGCAACGGCCGCGACAATAGCGTCACGGTATTTGATTTACAAACGTTGAAACCATCAAAACAGATTCCGGTGGGCAAAAATCCCGATGCCATTATCTACGATCCAGCGGCAAAGTTGATCTTCACCTGCAACGGCGCGAGCCGCGACGCAACCGCAATCGATCCTAAGAGTGAAACTGTAAAAGGAACGGTGGCTTTGGACGGTCGGCCAGAGTTTGCGGTAAGCGATGAGAAGGGCCACGTCTTTATTAACCTCGAAGACAAGAGCATGATCGCTGAAATTGATTCGCGCAAACTAATAGTCCTGGCGCGATGGCCCATCGCTCCGGCAGAGGAGCCTTCAGGGCTGGCCATAGATCGCCAGCATCACCGGTTGTTTTCCGTGGGCTCAAACAAATTGATGGCCGTGGTGGATTCGGAAACGGGAAAGTTTGTTACGACAGTGCCGATTGGCGGCGGAGTTGATGCCGCGGGCTTCGATCCGTCAACTGGCCTGATCTTCAGCTCCAATGGCGATGGCACGTTAACTGTTATTCACGAAGACTCGCCTGATGAGTTCAGCGTGGTGCAAACCGTGCCCACCCAAAGAGGGGCACGAACGATGACGCTCGATCCTAAGACACACAAAGTGTTTCTCATTACGGCTGAGTTTGGCCCACCGCCGGCGCCCACAGCCGAACGTCCACATCCGCGGCCAACAATTGTGCCCGGGTCGTTTACGCTTTTGATTGTGGGAAAGTGAACTCGTTTGGCGCAGGGGCTAATTGAGCTTGATCTCAATAGGTTGCGGAAGATGATCGACGCGCAAAGTTAGTCCCTGCGGACTGGCGACAGGTTCTTTCTTCGGCGTTTCGAAAAACAGAAAGCCCTGGCGTCGCGCGTTGGCGCTGGACAACGGATCGGCGAGATCGATTGCGTAGGCGGCAAACTCTTTTTCAAACTGCTTGCGCGAGTTTGGATTATAAGCGTAGACGTCGTTCGCTTTTAGGATGCGCGCCACGGCGGCTTTCGTTGAGATCAACTTCCATTCCTTGCCGGCAGCGTCGATCAAATGAAAGCGCGCTCGCTTCACCGCAACCGGCACGCCGCTCTCAAAAGCAAGCTCCAATCTAACCGGCAATACTCCGCCCAACGGTAAGTTCGCTTCGAACAAGTCCTGGCTCTCTTCATCAGTCATTAGCGGTGCAACCTTAACGGTAACGCCGCCGGCGCTTGCGCTGCGGACATTCTCAGCGAGCGGCGGCAATTCAATCGCGGGCTTTACTCTGAAGAGCGAGCCGGCGCATGACGTGCTCACTAAAAGAAATCCCAGCGGAATGATCGACAAGAGTTGCCAGTTAATCATGGTTTCAATTTAGCACAGGCCTAATTAGTAGCACAGACTTTAAGTCTGTGATGGGACTTGGAATAATTCAGGTCCTAACCTGGATGACCGAAATCACAGACTAAAGTCTGTGCTACTATTCGAAAAATTATGATTCGACCATTTGGCGGGGTTCATCCGCAGATCCCAGACAGCGCCTACGTGGACCAGAGCGCGCAAATAATTGGCGACGTGCAGTTGGGCGAACAGGCGTCCGTTTGGTGCAACGCCGTGCTCCGCGGTGACATGTATTACATTCGTGTTGGCAATCGCAGCAACATTCAGGATAACTGCGTGGTCCATACGCGTACGGGAGAGAATCCGACTATCCTCGAAGATGAAGTCACGGTCGGCCACAGCGTCACGCTGCACGGTTGCTACATCGAGCACGGCGCGCTGATAGGCATTGGCTCGATCGTGCTTGATGATGCTCGCATCGGCGCGCAATCGTTAATTGCTGCCGGCTCGCTGATCTCGCCGGGCACAGTTATACCGCAGCGGTCTTTGGTAATGGGCGTTCCGGGGCGAGTAAAGCGACCGCTGACGGACGAAGAAGTTGAAGGACTGAATGCGTTTTGGATGAATTACGTTACCTACGCGAGAAAGTACAAAAGCGAGTGAGCGGTGAGCAGAAGGCAGAAGGCAGACGGCAGACGGCTTTGACTAGAAACTAGAAACTCGAAACTCAAAACTACCGTGACCAAGACTCAGCCAGCGCGCGGCATGCGCGATTTTCTTCCCGCGGATGTGCGGCGCCGCCAATACGTCATTAACATCATTAAGGAAGTCTATGAGCGTTACGGCTTTGAGCCGCTGGAAACGCCCGCTGTCGAAAATATCGAAACGCTGCTGGGCAAGTACGGCGAGGAAGGGAACCAGCTCATCTTCAAGATTCTCAAGCGTGGCGAGCACGAGAAAACTGGAGAAGCCGACCTCGCTTTGCGATACGACTTGACTGTGCCGCTGGCTCGCGTTGTTGCTCAATATCAAAACGAGCTGCCGAAATTTTTTAAGCGTTATCAGATTCAACCAGTCTGGCGGGCGGATCGTCCGGCGCGCGGACGGTTTCGCGAGTTCTACCAATGCGATGTTGATGTCTTGGGATCGCGATCGATGGTGGTGGAAGCGGAAATCTGTTCCGCCGCGAGCGACGTGCTCACCACGCTCGGCTTCAGCGATTTCACGATCCGTTTGAATCACCGGCTCGTGCTTACTGGTTTGTTGGAGCAGGCCGGACTTGCGCGCGACAAGCACGCCGACGCTTTAATTGCGCTCGATAAAATGGATAAAGCCGGCCCCGAGGGCGTCGCGCGTGAATTGAATCAACGCGGCATCATTCCGGAGTCTGCGGTGAAACTGATGCGTTTCTTCGAAGGCGTCAGCGGCGCAGAACGCGCTGCAAACCTGCTTGATTTGGATGGCGGCGAAACTCGCACCGCGTTCAATGCGGATATTTTGGGCAGACTGGTGGAGTTCATTGGTACGAACGAAACCGGCGCGAAGGGAGTTGACGATCTGCGTCAGATTTTACAATACTGCCGCGCCAGTGGAGTTGCCGGGCGCATAAAGTTAGATCCAACGCTGGCTCGCGGTTTGGCTTATTACACGGGCGCTATCATGGAGATCAATGTTAAAGATCTGCCGGGCAGCCTGGGTGGGGGCGGCCGCTACGATGATCTGGTAGGAATGTTCGCAGGCCAGGACGTCCCGGCGTGTGGTTTTTCGCTCGGCCTGGAACGAATTATTGTCGTGATGGCTGAACGAGAAATGTTTCCGGCTGAGCTGGTTTCCACCTCGGCCGACATCATGGTCAGCGTTTGGAACAGCGAATCGATAGTTGATTCCATCGCTCTCGCTAACGAGCTGCGTCGCGCCGGTCTGCGCGTCGATCTGTATCCTGAGGCTGACAAGGTGGGCAAACAATTTAAGTATGCGTCGGAGCATGGCATTCCGTTCGTCACGGTGGTCGGCGACGACGAGAGCGCGCGCGGCGAAGTGGCAATCAAAAACATGCGTACCGGAGAGCAGAGTAGCGTAAAGCGCGAAGCAGTCGCCGGGGCGATCCGCGCCGCGTTGAATTCTATCTGACAGGTGAAGCCATATGACCGAAGCTCTGGGACAACATTATCTTGAGGACTCGATCGCGAGTCTGCGCGCCTACCAGAAGATGGCCGAGAAGGCGCTTGATCAACTCCAGGACGAAGAGTACTTCCGCACGCTTGATGAAGAGGGAAACAGCGTTGCCGTAATCATGAAGCATATGGCCGGAAACATGTTTTCGCGCTGGACCGACTTCCTGACCACGGACGGCGAGAAGCCAAATCGCAATCGGGATATGGAGTTTGTGATTGATCCAAAGACTACTGTTAGGGAATTGCGTGAGTACTGGGAGAAGGGTTGGCAGTGTGTGTTCGCAACGCTGGAGCCGCTTGGCGCAGACGACTTGATGACTAGAGTAATGATTCGCGGCGAAGAACATACTGTCGCGCAGGCCATCAACCGGCAACTGATGCACTACGCGAACCACATAGGGCAGATAGTGTTTCTGGCGAAACACTTTCATGCGAGCGACTGGAAAACATTGAGCATTCCGCGTAATCGTTCCGCAGAGTTCAATATCCGTCTGCAAAACCAACCGGCTGCGAAGGACGCTGAAGGGGCGGTTGAATGAAGTCTGGCTTTGCACAAAAAGTCAGATCCCGAGTCGACGCGGAGCGTTCCGATTGGCAAAGCCGCTAACGCGCACGGTGCTAATTAGAACGCTTCGCGTGATGAGCGTTTACGCGACTGCTGTGAACGGTACTACCCGCGCCAGGCATGGGTGACTTTTTGTGCGAAGCCATGAAGTCTTGAAGTTCACCGAGGAACAAGAGAATGACCAGCGCTAACGCTTTAATGAACCTTGTTGAATTCCACGTCGTGAAACTAAGCCACGTTAATGTCACTGTGCCGGCGGAGGTGGAGGCTGCGGCCAAAACTTTCTATGAAACGGTGCTGGGACTGAAGGAAATTCCGAAACCGGTTGGGACCAGGCAAAACGTAGGTGCGTGGTTTGAACTCGGCGGCGTTCAGCTTCACTTATCAGTTGAAGAAAAAGTAACGAACGCGGGGAGTGACCGGCATGTTTGTTATGTCGTCACAGACATCGCGGTGGCGGAGCGCCATATTCGCGATTCCGGCGTGGGGATCATTTCCGACCTGCGTCCCATTGCCGGCGTGAAACGGTTTTACGTTCGCGATCCCGGCGGCAATTTGATTGAGATTACGGGGGCTTAAAAGGAAGTCTGGTTAGCTTCTGAGAACGTGGGTCCCTGAAAACTGAGCGGGGGCAAGCCACCCTTCCTGACCTGAGAGGTTTTCAACGTTTCAAAATCTTTCTAGATTGAAACTTTCTCAATTTCTAGTTTGAAAGGTTCTCAATCTAATTTATCGTACACGTCTGAGCAGCTTCAGTTGGGAAGGGTGGCTTTGGCACCCCAGCGCGGCTGACGCGCCGGGGACGTGGCTTGCCCCCGCAGCTTTTGACCATAGAATAGCTTCATGCTTGATCATCTTGGAAATCTCGAGCGTACACATTCGTGCGGCGCTTTGCGTGCAATTGATGTCGGCGCCAGCGTCATGCTGATGGGCTGGGTTGCGCGGCGGCGCGATTTTGGCGAGCTGACCTTTATCGATCTGCGCGATCGCGACGGTATCACTCAAGTCGTCTTCAATTCCGAAGACGCGCCTGAAGCCCATGCAAAAGCAAAAGAGTCCCGCGGTGAGTTCGTAATCGCAGTCACCGGCCAGGTGGTGCGTCGCGATGAAGCCTCGCGCAATCCAAAATTGCCGACTGGCGAAGTGGAAGTGCAGGCGCGCGAAGTCTGGATTCTCAATGATGCGCGCACGCTGCCGTTTCAACTCGACTCGTCTGTCGACTCGTTGGCCAGTGAAGATTTGCGTTTGAAGTATCGTTATCTTGATCTGCGGCGGCCGCAGCTCCAGGCGAATTTGCGCCTGCGGCATCGCGTGCTGCGAGAGATACGCAGCTACATGGACGAGCAGGGCTTCACGGAAATTGAAACACCGATTCTGATCAAATCCACTCCTGAAGGCGCGCGCGATTATATTGTTCCGTCGCGCGTGCAACCGGGAAAATTCTTTGCGTTGCCGCAATCGCCGCAGTTGTTCAAACAGCTTTGCATGATCGCTGGACTGGATAAGTATTTTCAGATCGCGCGCTGCTTTCGCGACGAGGATCTGCGCGCGGATCGCCAGCCAGAGTTTACCCAGCTTGATCTGGAAATGAGTTTTGCCACGCTGGATCAGATTTATTCCGTGACTGAAGGATTGTTCGCGCGCCTCTTCAAGCTGATTGGAGTTGAGCTGTTGCTGCCCTTCCCGCGCTTTAGTTATGCAGAAGCGATGCGGCGCTGGGGGTCGGATAAACCCGACCTGCGAATTGAGGGGATGGAGTTGCAGGATCTTTCGCTGGCACTCGAGGGAACCACTTTTGCTCCTTACGCGGCGGCGCTTGCTGCCGGCGGAGAAGTAAAGGGGATCGTCGTAAGTGGCGGTGCTGCGCTTTCGCGCAAAACGCTCGACGAATTACAGGAATTCGCAAGGCGGTACGGCGCCGCGGCGCTCGCCTGGATAAAACTTGGCGACGAAACCACTTCCTCGCTCATGAAAGTTTTGGGTGAAGTCTTTGTAAACGGCTTGGCTTCGACCGCTGCTGCTAAGAAAGGCGATGCGGTCCTGATAGTTTCCGGAAAATCAAAAACAGTGGCGGCAAGTCTGGGTGCTTTGCGAAACGAAGTTGCGCGCCGTGAGAAGTTAATTCCGCCAAACGCGTACGCGCCCTTGTGGGTAACCGAGTTTCCCATGTTTGAGTACCACGAAGACGATGGCCGCTATTACGCCATGCACCATCCTTTCACTTCGCCGCTCGATGAAGACCTGGAATTACTCGAGCGCGCAGTTGAACGAGGCGAAACGGACTTGTTGGGAAAACTGCGAACTAAGGCCTACGACCCGGTTATCAACGGTGTCGAACTGGCCAGCGGTTCAATTCGTATCCACCGCCGCGACGTGCAGCGTCTCGTCTTCAAAGCCCTGGGCCTGACAACAGAAGAAGCGCGTTCACGCTTTGGCTTTTTTCTTGACGCGCTTGAGTATGGCACTCCACCACATGGTGGCATCGCGCCCGGAATTGATCGTTTGATGATGGTGCTGGCGGGCACGGAAAACATTCGCGACGTGATGGCGTTTCCCAAAACGGCTTCCGCAACCGATCTGATGATTGACGCGCCGGGCGAAGTTGATCAAAAGCAATTGGAAGAGCTGCATTTGAAGATTGTTGACAAGGAGTAGGCCGCTAAGAAGTAATCCGCAGGGTACGCAGATTACTCCGATTCATAAAAGGGTGGACCGCCGCCGGTGTTTCGCTATTTCGTTCTGATGCTTCTTTTTGTGAAATCTGCTTAATCTGCGGATGTGTCTTCGAGTTTCCTGACCCGCTTAGCCGATGCTCACTCTTAACAGCAATCAACGCCAGCAGATTTTTGCATATGCTAGACGAGCCGTCCCGGCCGAGTGTTGCGGCCTGATAGGCGGCGACGGCGAGCGCGCAACCAGTCTATATCCGATGCGCAATGTGGCTGCGAACGCAGACTCGGCGTACGAAGCGGCGCCGGAAGATTTGTTTGCGGCACAGCGCCAGATGCGCGAACGCGGCGAACAACTCCTTGCCATCTATCATTCGCATCCGCGCGCGACCCAGCCACAGCCGTCCGAAACCGACGTGCGTCTGGCCTACTATCCGCAGGCGATCTATTTCATTGTTGGTTTGGCAGCGGAACAACCAGTGATGCGTGCTTTTAAGATTTCCGAGGCCGAGTGCCGCTGGGAAGAAGTTGAGTATGCGCTCGCAGGCGAGTAAGATTGAACCATCTTAGCTACCACATCGTAGAGACTGTCGATGGAGAGAAAAAGTAGTAAATACGATACCAACCCCCTCGACCCTGAGTATGCAAAGAACGCGGAAAAAGGGCAGGGCGAAGGCGGCAATGGACCAGTAACGCAGCCGGTGCAGGGCGCAACGCGCGAGGTTGGTTCCGCGGCTAACGAAGAAGCACGCGCCAACGTTTACTCCGAAGCTCCTACACGCCGTTACGACAAGGCCTCGTTGGAAGCATCGTATCCTTCAGTTTTCGTGCCGCCAACTTACTCCCCCCCGGCGCCCTATCAAGCGGCGCAATTCACGGCTCCGCAAGTAACACAAAAACCAGGTTCGAGATCCGTCGCCGGTATCGGTTTGTCGGAAAAGTGGGCCATGGTCCTGCCGTATACGCCATTTTATATAGGGGTCGTAGTCTCGCTTTTGGAACTCTTTTTAGTGCCCAAACGTGAGGCCAAGGTGCGCTTTCATGCTGCTCAGGGTTTGGCGCTGCATGTGGCGATTTTGGTGTTGCAAACTGCCTTTGCGCTTGTAGGTGCGATCACTGGTACAAGCGCCGGAAGTTCGCTGTTCAAAATAGCCGCTTTCGTGTTTCTGATTATCTCCATGGTTCGCGTGGCCAAAGGCAAACCTCATCACATAAGTGCCCTGACAGAACCCGGACAATGGTTCAACGATCATATCGAATTAAAGAAGTCCTAGGCCGACCTGGGCATCTGGCACTGGCTTTGCAGTGAATCCGCGCGGAGGCGTTGCCAGAACAGCTTGTTGAATCTTCGAACTGAAATCGTTCTAAAAGACGCTAATGATGTTGCGTTTTGGTTCAGCTTTAGCTCGCGCCTCGCAACATTTTGGCAACAAAAAGCGGGCAAACGCCGGCTTGCGGTAACTCATCAAACAGAAGCCAGGCCAAAGGCTCTCTTCCCTAAATGGCGTGAATACGGTGAGTGCACTTATTCCGGGAAGGTTGGGCCAGAAGACATTAGAGCGGCACAATCTCAGGATTGGCCGCTTTATTTTTTGGCTCGATTTGATTTTGAGTTTCGGCATCGCCGATATGGAGAAAACAAATGATTAGAAAAAACAATTACAGCGTGAATCGGATGCTGGCAATGCTGGCGGCCTTTGCGATTTTTGCAATGCCCGTTTCCGTTTTCACCCAGACAAAAATCAGTTATCACAGCAACAAATACAAACTGGCGGATGACGTAAAAGTCGGTCGCCAGGCGGCGTCGGAAGTTGAGCAACAGATGCCAATTCTGAACGACGCGCAAACTACGAACTACATTTCGCGGGTGGGCATGCGGCTGGTGTCGGCCATTCCACCAGAATTTCAGCATCCCGAGTTTCAATACTATTTCAAGGTTGTAAACGCCAGCGACATCAACGCCTTTGCCTTGCCCGGTGGTCCAATGTACGTAAACCGCGGCATGATCGAGGCAGCGCGCAACGAGGGTGAGATGGCTGGTGTTATGGCCCACGAGCTTAGTCACGTCGCTTTGCGTCACGGCACCGCGCAGGCATCCAAAGCACAGAAGTATGGTTTGTTGGCCGGCATCCTCGGCATCGGTGGACAGATTATTGGTGGACCCGCAGGAGCGGCGGCGCAGGTTGCGGGACAAGGTGTCGGCGTTTACTTTCTAAAGTTCAGTCGCGAATATGAAACTGAAGCCGACATACTTGGCGCACAGATCATGGCGCGTGCCGGCTATGACCCGCGCGATTTGGCAAACATGTTTCAGACTATCGAACGTCAAAGCGGCGGTGGCGGTGGCGGGTTTATGAGTAGTCACCCCAGTCCGGCCAATCGTTATGCGCGGATAAATCAGGAAGCGCAGTACCTGCGGATAGTAAATCCGGTGCGCGACTCGCGCGAGTTTGCGCAGGTCCAGGCGCGCTTGCGAGGCATGGGCCGAGCGCCATCAATGCAGGAGATTGCACGCAGCGGTCAACGCAATCCAAACGGCGAAACTACCGGCAACACAGGAAACTATCCTAATAATCCGCCGGGTGGCCGCGTTGGATATCCCTCAACTCAGTATCAGAACTATTCTGAGTTTGGCGGGGCGTTGCGTGTCAGCGTGCCCAGCAATTGGCGCGAGCTCGGGGGAAACAATGATGTCTGGTTTTCTCCCGAAGGCGCTTATGGTCAATTCCAGAATCAGGTGGTCTACACGCACGGCGTAAACTTTGGCGTGTTCCAGCCGCAAAGCAACAATCTGCAACAGGCGACTAATGAGTTTCTCAGCAGCCTGGGTCAGGGCAATGGAAATCTGCGCCAGCAAAGTGGCTACCAGCGCACCACGATTTCGGGAAGGCCCGGCTTATCAACGACACTCAACAACGTCAATGAAGCAACCGGCCAGGCGGAAATCATAACTGTCGTCACGACGCAACTGCGCAACGGCCAAGTCTTTTACATGATTGCGGTCGCGCCAAGTAACGATTTCAATTCGTTCCAAGCCGCTTTCCGCAACATCCTTCGTTCAGTGCAATTGAACGACTAGTTCGTCAACTTAACCAACAGTCAATGGCAAAAGGCCCGCTTCCAGAGCGGGCCTTTCCTTTGAAGCATAAAACTTTGCGCAAAACTTATCACGTGCTTAGTCCGCGTTAGCGGACGACTGCCAATAGCCCGGCAGTTCACTGCTGGGATGAGCGGCAAAAGAAGTGTAGTCCGTGCAACGGACGATTGAAAGATGTCAAATAACAAACACTTCAGCCGTCCGTTTCACGGACTTTTTTGTGAATCCTCTCTTCCCAGCGATGAATCGCTGGGCTATTGGCATTCGTCCGCTATCGCGGACTGGTCTCTTACTCTTTGTGCAAAGTGCAAAACTTCGAGGATCGTCAACGAATGGTTTCGTAATGGTTTCCGGGAACCAACCAACAGGTCACGATTCACTTGCTTTAGCTTGCTGCCACAACGCTTCCAGTTCGTCTAGTGTCACCGCTTCAAACGATCGATTACCTTCCTGCAGAGTTTTTTCGATATAGCCAAACCGACGGCGAAACTTCCGATTCGTCAACTTCAGCGCCGCCTCAGGCTCAACCTGCAGGTGGCGCGCAATGTTCGTGGCCGCGAACAGCAGATCGCCGATTTCCTCGCGCACGCGCATGTGATCGGCCTCGCTGTTCGAACTTGCGTGATTTGAAATGGCGTTACGCAGTTCTTCCAATTCTTCTTCCAGCTTGGCGAAAATGTCTTCGATGCGTTTCCAGTCAAACCCAACGCGCGCAGCCTTGGTCGAAAGCTGATGGGCTTCCATCAGCGCCGGCGCTTTCGCCGAAACACCGTCGAGCAGAGACTCTTCGCGCTCGCTTTTTCCCGCTGCGCGCCGCTCCTCGGCCTTCATCACTTCCCAATTGCGCAACACTGTAGCTGAGTCGTTTGCCTCGGTATCGGCGAAAACGTGCGGATGACGGTGCACCATCTTTTTATGAATTGCGTTAGTCACATCGTTGATTGAGAAGTCGCCACGTTCGCGCGCCACCTGTGCATAAAAGACGATCTGAAACAATAGATCGCCCAGCTCATCACGGAGTTCTTCCGGACGTCCTTCGCGAGCTTCCTCGACCGCTTCAAATGCTTCATACGCTTCTTCCAAAAGCATAGGCGCCAGCGTTGCGTAAGTTTGTTCCCGATCCCAGGGACAACCTTCCGGCGATCGCAACTTTTCCATTAGCTTGATTAGGTCATCAAAGGTGGCAGGCATGGCTTAGTTTTGAGTACCGAGTACCGAGTACCGAGTACCGAGTACCGAGTACTGAGTTTGACGTTTCTAGTTTCGGATTTCGCGTTCCAAGTAATTGAGTTTAAGACGAAGACATTGGTATGCCAAACGTCGAAAGACGGTCTCAGTACGCAGCCTCGGTACTTAGCACTCAGTACTCAGCCCTCAGCACTCAGCACTGCGAGGGCTCGGTCCTTGTTTGCGACCGTCGAATGCGGATGCTACCATCGATAGCAAATAGAAAAATCAATTGCTGCGGGCACGGTGCTTATCAAGTGCTCTTGAGGTTTAGATATGAGCGAGGAACAAACAAATTTCAAAGTTACTGATCGCCGGCTTTTCAATGCCGACGGCAGCCCCAGAGAATTGAGTCCGGAAGAAACGGTGGAGATAAAGGCCGAAGCAAAACCGGTAACAAACGAACCACCTCAACCCAGTGCTTCACCCGCCGAAACTCAAGCAGCTCCGCCGAGCGAGAGCGCCCGCCCTCTGGAGCAGCCACATGCTGAAGCGCAGGACGAGATCGAAATACCAGGCGCCGATGATCCCGCGAGCTTTGCTAACTTTCTGATGTCGATCGCTTCGAACGCGGCATCGTCACTGGGAATGATGGAACATCCGGTTACGCGCAAGCGCGAAGTGGACCTGGAGCTGGGCAAGCATTGGATTGATGTGCTCGGCATGCTGCAAGACAAGACGCGCAATAATCTTTCGCCCCAGGAACAACAGATTTTTGAAGGACTGCTTGCCGACCTGCGCATGCAGTATGTTTCACTCGCCAATGCAACCACGCAAAAAGCGCCGCACGCGTTCTCCAGCAGCGATATCACCGGCGGCAGATGAGTCCAAAGTCCATCGTCCAAGGTCCAAAGTCACGCCGTTGATTCAATTTGACTTTGGACGTTGGACGATGGACATTGGACTCGATCATGAGATTGACCTTCCTCGGCACCGGCACATCCACAGGCGTCCCTTCCATCGGCTGTGAGTGCGAGACCTGCAGCTCAAACGATCCCCGCGACAAACGATTACGAGTCTCCGTTCTCGTGGAGCACGCCGGTCAATCGGTTTTGATCGACACCTCGTCCGACTTTCGCCAACAAGCATTGCGCTTTGGCCTGAAGCGTCTTGATGCCGTCCTGGTTACTCATTGTCATGCGGATCACATTTTTGGTCTTGACGATATTCGCCCGTTGAATTTTCGCTATGGCGCGTTGGGACTTTACGCCAACGAGCGCGCGTGGGTCGATATTCGTCGCATCTTCAGATACATCTTCGAACCTTCGCATTTTGGTGGCGGCCTGCCGCAGGTTATCCCGCACACGGTCGAGCCCGGCGCGCAGTTTTGTTTGGAAAAGGATTTGCTTATTGCGCCGCTCGAGGTAATCCACGGCCGGCTGCCGGTAATGGCGTATCGTCTCAACGATTTTGCGTATGCAACTGATCTCAGCGAAATTCCACCAGCCACGATGGACCAAATGCGCGACCTCGATGCGCTGGTGCTGGACTGTTTGCGATTCAAGGAACATCCGACCCATTTGTGGTTAGACAAAGCGCTCGAATACATCGAGAAGATTCGGCCACGCCGCGCGTTTTTGACGCACATCGCGCACGACGTAATGCATGCGCGCGATTCAGCGCGACTGCCGGACGGTGTCGCGTGGGCGTTTGATGGGTTGGTTGTGAGTGACGAGTAACGAGTGGGGATCAACGAGCGATGAGTGCACGAAGACAACCCAAGCAGTTCAGAATACAAGCTTTAGCTTGCTCTTTCCGAAAGTACGCAAGCTAAAGCTTGATTCTAAACTACATGAGACTATTCCACGGAACCGACAACGCTGAGATTCAACGACCGACTGTCCTGACGCTTGGCGTTTTTGACGGGCTGCACCTGGGCCACCAGTTAATCGTGCGCACCGTGGTTGAAAGGGCGCGGGCAACTGGCGCAGTACCGACCGTAATCACCTTCGATCCCCATCCGCGCGCGGTGTTGC
Organism: Blastocatellia bacterium; assembly: GCA_013697915.1. Classification (GTDB taxonomy): domain Bacteria; phylum Acidobacteriota; class Blastocatellia; order Pyrinomonadales; family Pyrinomonadaceae; genus PSRF01. Next base: position 29,078 of record JACCVY010000085.1, read on the forward strand.
ATCCTGAATCGTCTCCCCCTCTGCTGCAAACTCTCGATCAAAAAGTAGAAGGCTTCGGTGCGCTTGGAATTGAGCAAACGATAGTCATTCGCTTTGATGAGAAGTTTTCCCAAATTCGGGCTGAGGATTTTCTGCGCGATGTCGTGAAGGAGCGGCTGCAGGCAAAGGAAGTTTACCTTGGCTGCGGTTTTGCCTTTGGCCACAATCGCGAGGGCAACATTGAACTACTCAAGCGCGTCAGCGAGGGGCTCGGTTTTGTCGCCGACGAAGTTCCCGAAGTCCAGATACGCAGCCAAAGGGTTAGTTCCAGTAAAGTTCGCCGTTTGCTGGGTGAGGGCAAAGTGAATCTCGCCCGGCGGCTACTGGGCCGTCCCTATGGCGTTGAAGGTCCAGTCGAAAGAGGCGCCGAGCGCGGCCGCGGGCTGGGATTTCCGACAGCCAACCTGCACCCACACAACCGCGTCATACCCCGCAATGGCGTCTATGTGACCGGAACCCTGATCGCTGGCCAATGGCGACGTAGTATTACGAATGTGGGGGTGCGGCCGACTTTTGGGACCGATGCGGAACCTTCGGTGGAGACATTCGTAATGGATTGGGCGGGCGATTTGTACGGTGATGTGGTGCGGGTTCGCTTTCTGCACCGCTTGCGTGACGAGCAAAAGTTTAATTCAATTGAGGAGTTGACAGCACAGATTCAAAAGGACGTGCGACAAGCGCAAGGTTATTTTGCGCGACAACCAGTGAAGCGTTCGTTATCGATGGTTTAGCAAAGTACGAGAACTCAACGTCAAGAAGTTTTATGAAGAATGAGCAAGCATTAGTTCCGGGGACAAGTTTGGCGAAGCGGTCGAATGGAAATTCGGCTGAGCGTGACGCTGCGAATTCCGCGACCGCCGCTCCGCTTACCGATGAGCTGGTGGCCGGCATTCTTGCGGGCCGCGGTTTGCGTGGCTGGTTGCGCGCCGCGCGAGTCGCCAGGGTTCTGGGCTTGTTTGCGCTCTACCTGTTTCTCGACACCTACCATATCCGCGCCGACTTTAACCGGCGCATGGCTGAACGGCTGCGCGCCGACGCGAAAGAAAAACAAGCGTGGGCGCGATTAAAAGCGCGTTCGCATGAATTTCTATTGATGGCTTTCGACAAGTTGGTTCGCGCTGCGCGCCTGCTCATTTTTCGCGGTCGCGAAGGCTCCGAAAACAAAGCCGCGCGGCTTGAGAAGCAAGCTGAATGGCTGCGCAGGAGTTTGATCGACCTCGGTCCAACTTTCATCAAGATCGGACAAACGCTCGGCACGCGCGCCGACCTTCTGCCGCTTGCTTATGTGAAGGAGCTGGCGACACTTCAGGACAACGTGCCTGCGTTTCCCACCGCCGAAGCTTTTGCGCGCATTGAAGCAGAGCTGGGGAAAAGTCTGGCCGAGTGTTATGCAGAAATCGATAACGAACCAATCGCGTCCGCTTCGCTGGGCCAGGTTTATCGCGCCCGCTTGTTATCAGGTGAAGAGGTTGCGGTCAAAGTTCAACGGCCAAACCTCGATCGCATTATCGGTTTCGACGTCGCCATCCTTCACCGGCTTATCAAATTGGTAAACCGCTTCTTTCCCAAAGCGAACGAAAACGCTGACTGGGAAGGCATGTTAGGCGAGTTTCACGCGACTGTTTTTGAGGAGATGGACTACGTCAAGGAAGGGCGCAACGCCGATCGCTTTCGCTATAACTTCCGCACCTGGCGAGCAGTTCGCGTTCCGAAGATTTACTGGACGCACACTCGCGCCAAAGTGTTGACGCTCGAATTCATCCGCGGCACGAAGGTAGTCGATATCGAAGCGTTGCGTGCGCGCCGCATCTCGCCCGTAAAAGTGAATCGACTGCTGGTGCGCACCTATTTGAAGCAATTGCTGGAAGATGGATTCTTTCATGCCGATCCGCACCCGGGAAATTTGTTGGTGATGGATTCGGGCCATCTCGCTTTTTTTGATTTTGGCATGGTGGGCCGCATTGACGTGAGGCTGCAAGCGCAAATGATCGACGCCTTCTTTCATGTGGTAGAAAAAAATGTGCACGGGTTGGGTCAGGACATTATCAACTTGAACTTCCTGAAGCCGGGAGTTGATCCCGAGACAGTGCGGCCCGTAGTTGAACGACTTTTCAAAGTTTATCTAAACCTGAAGCTTGGCGAAGTAAATTTCAAGGAACTCACTTACGATCTGGCTGAGGTGGTCTATGAGTACCCCTTCCGGCTGCCGGCAAATTTCACCTACATCATGCGGGCGCTGATGACGCTGGAAGGCATCGGCATTGTTACCGACCCCGCCTTTAGCTTTTTTGAGACGGCAAAACCTTACGCGAAGGAATTCATGCTGCGGCGAGAAGGACGAAAGTTCGGAAAGCTCATCTTCGATACGATTGCCGGCCGCGAAAACGGCAACAGTGGCCTTGAATGGTCGCGCGTCTGGAAACTCACCAAGATGGCCGCGCAGTTGTATCTTCAGTAAGGATCACTCAAGCAAATTACTGGGACCGCGGGCGGGACGCCCGCACTGAGCGCGAAGCGCGAAACAGTCTTTTGTTAAAGAACTTCCTCACTTCTGTTTCTTGAACCAAGCACTCCCATATGGCCAATCTTCCGGTCGCCGACACAATCCGGCCTTTACCGGATTGTTTTCTATGTATTTAACAGTCTTTTCAAAATGCTGTTCGTTGCGAATGTAGCGGTCGAAATAATCTTCGATCCAAAACTGCCCAGAGCGATGCAGAATTTTGTTGGCCTCATGCGAAGTAAAAGATTTGAGCGAATGCAAAATATCGCTCAACTCGTATTGCTCAAAACGTGTCAGCAAGGAATGAACATGGTTGGGCATCACCACCCATGAGAAAAGACGATATCTGATGCAGTCGAACTTGAGCAGCGAATTCTGAACCATCCTGGCCACGTTAGGAACTTTCAGAAAAGCGTTGCCATATCCCTGATCCAAATACTTTTCGATACGGCCCTGCAGGACTATTCTTTCCTGCTCGTACTTCAGCGACTTTAACTCTTCCCGCCGACCCTGGATAACTTTTTTGGGGATTGAACCGCCAAGATGAAAGGTAATGAACTGAGGCATCGCGCGACCGTCGAAGTGCGGTAAGTAGCCGCGACTATGCCAACCGGTTTCTCGGAGTTCCTTTTGATGGGGATTATCAAACAGCGTCATGCGCGCAATGTTACGGCAGGCTCTGCGCGTATCCGAGACGGCGCAACTATCGTGAGTTTCAATTCATTGCAAGAATTCTTGTTCGCGCTTCGCGCTCATTGCGGGCGGGACGCCCGCGGTCCCAGTATTCGCGTTTGAGTTTATTTACCTCGAATTGCGTTGAAGAAGAGGGGATAAGTGGCCAGCGATTGGCCGCGATATTGTGGGCGGAAGCCGAAAAGAATGATGCGGCCCTTGCCCATTGTTACCTCAACCAGCGCGGCCTTTCCCTTAATTCGATCGCCGCCTAATAACCAACCAGAAAGCAAAGGATTTTTGTTAGTTGGATAGCGAGCGATAATGCGCACGCTTACTGGTGAGATCGTCGGCACCGTGTCTGCCGCTTCGCGCAGCGCGCTCACTGCGGGCGGGACGCCCGCGGTCCCAGGGAAAACTTCAAACACGGGCGAGTCTTCCACCCAGGCAATTGATTCTTTCGGCATATCTCCAGCAATGGGATCTAAAGTGTCCAATTCGATCTGCAAGATCGAGCCAGGCACGAAAAATTCTTTTTCCGACCAATCGCCCGCGACATCACGCAGCGGAAGTTTGAATTGCTCGATCGCAAATGCCGAGGCGCGATTGAAACACACCAACGTGCCACCCTGCTCGACAAACTCGCGCAATGCCGTCACTCCCGCTTGTCCAAGGCCGCCAGTGTATTCGCGAGGCATCGTGCCTAGTGTGTAGCCATTGAGAATTGTTTCCGGCTTCTGATCGGGGATCACGATTGAATTGTATTTGGCATTCAAGCTGCCCGCTCGAATCTCTGCGTCTTCAGGCGACGAGTACTTGTAGTGTTGCTGGTCCAGAACCCAGCGGGTCCAACCTTCATCGATGGCCGCAACGTGGGATTTGTATAGACCGAGCTTTTCCTCGATCTCGCCAAACCCGGTGCAACTGTTCATTCCGCCTTCTGTCGGCAAGCGGTAACGAAAGGGCTGCCGAATCTCGAGTACATTCACTCCCATCAAGAGGGATAGCGTGTGCGCTGTAACGTCGTAAGGCGAGATTGGATGGCCGCTCGAGTCGCGCAAATCCGGGTAGTGTTGTCTTTCCAAAATCGCTTTCGCAAAGTTGCCGTATGGTTGGTCTATGCGAATAACTGCGGTGCCTTCAGGGTAGCTACTCCCCGCCGCGGTGAACGGCAAGGGAAAGTCGACATCTACACCCGCACGGTCCAATACCTGGACGAGATCCGCCCGGTGTCGAGCTTTTGGAATGACGAAGGCATACGGTTCATGTCGTTTCCTTGGTCGCACCGCGTCTTTACCAGTCTCATAAAATCGCTGCAGCCATTGTGAACGATTCTCCGAAGCATGTTTGAGCAGCAGAAACGCCGCCGTTGTCATGTAGTTTGTGATATCGCGCAAATGCCACTCGCCGCCGCGCCAGAGCGGACCAAAGGTCGCGGATTCCTTCTTCGAATCGTAGCCTTCGCCTTTGCGCAACTGCTCAAACTTGACTGAAACGGGCGTGGCAATTTTGCAGGATGCCGTTTCTGAAAGGATCCGGACGCCGCCGTGGTAATGCGAATAAGCACGCGACGGTGACCAGGCGTCATAGGTCGAATTGGTAGTAATCCCTTTGAAACCCGCTGCGCGCATCTCGCGCGCCATGTAGTTTCCGAGTTCTGTATATCCCGCCACTATTTGTTGCGGCACATTCGGCTCGACCGGCGGCATGTAAGGCGGCAGAAACATTCGCGGGCCGTATTCGCCCTGTTGATGTATGTCGTGGACTATCTGCGGATGCCAGGCGTTGTGAATCTTTTCAACAGCGATCTGCGTCTCGACCTGGGTAAAGGCATACCAATCGCGGTTGTCATCATGGCCGGTATACTTGTGATAAAGCTCGGTCGGGTTTGTGCCTTCGTAGGGCGTGCCTAATGTTTTGTCATACCAGTTTTTAACAATATCCACACCGTCAGGATTTAGCGAGGGCACCAGCAAAATGATTGTGTTCTGCAGAATGTCATTTATCTCGGGCTCATTAGATGACGCCAGGCGGTGCGCAATGAGCATGCTCGAAAGATATGAACCCACCTCGGTCGAATGGATGCCGCAAGTCACAAGCACGATCGTCTTGCCGCGCGCAATCAGCTCAGCAGCTTTGCGATCGCGCGAGCCCGGTGAACCAAGCTGGCGCGGATCGGCCAGCAATTCCTGAATCTTCTTGTATTCATCAAGCCGCGCCAGATTTTCAGGCGCACTAATCGTCGCCATCACAAATGGTTGGCCCATGGTTGACTTGCCCAGCTCTTCAAACTTCACTCGATCGCTGGTTTTAGAGAGCGCTTCAAAATATGTAGTTACCTGATTCCAACTCGCGAGTTTGCGATCGTCGCCGGGTACAAATCCGAGAATTTCTTCAGGGACGGGAATGTGCGCTAGAACTGGCGTTGGACTTCCAATGTTTACGACGGAATGCGCGCCGGCGCGTGAAAATGAATTGAGTTGGAAGAGAACCGCGGTGGTTAGGACGAGAAGAACTATTCTTTTTCGCATGGAGTTACGTTGATTGCATCTCTCGCTCGACTGAAAAGACAGAGGAAGTGTAATCCAAAATGTGCTGAAGGAAGAAGAACGTTATTGCTGGGACCGCGGCGTCTCGCCCGCAATGAGCGCGAAGCGCGAACGTCTTGGCCTGGGATTTCCCTTCATCTACGAAACACTTGGCGGATTACTGCGGCGAGACGCCCGCGATCTCAGCAATAGCGTTGAGCTTTCATTCGTATTAGGCAGCTCGCACTTTAGCGGCGAATCAGCTTGCCCAAGCGCGGGTGGCCCGTGTAAAGTAGCGCACGAACTACCCCCTACGCACTCCCCGTTTTACAAACTGAATCGGAGGTCAACTTCAGATGTCTTCTGAAAGCATTCCTGCGAACGAGTTCCCGGATCGAGTTGGTTTCAAGCCGGATAATCCTTATCTGGAAAATTTCCAACCATACATTCCAGCCGGCGTGCGCATGCCCGAGTTGACAGCCCTGCCGCTGATCATCGGCACGCTGTTGGGCATGGTCTTTGGCGCATCTTCGCTTTACCTCGTTCTCAAAGTCGGACTAACCGTCAGCGCTTCGATTCCGGTTGCGGTGATCTCTATCACCATCTTTCGCATGCTTTCAAAACTCGGTATGCGCGACGCGACGATTCTCGAAAACAATATTGTGCAGACGGCCGGGTCAGCAGGCGAGTCGATCGCGTTCGGCGTCGGCGTAACGATGCCGGCCATCATGATTCTTGGATTTGATCTCGAATTTACGCGAGTGATGTTGGTAGCGATGCTCGGCGGATTGCTGGGCATCCTGATGATGATTCCGCTGCGACGTGCTTTGATTGTGGCCCAGCATGGTTACTTGAAGTATCCGGAAGGCACGGCCTGCGCGGAAGTTTTGAAAGCGGGCGCTTCCGATGAGTCACGCGCGGCGGCGGCAGCGGGTGCCGATCCAAACGCCAGGACTGAAGTGTCAACGCAAACTGGGGCCAAAACAATTTTTGGGGGCTTGGGAATTGGGTTCCTTTACCAGGTGTTGATGACCGGCCTCAAAGGCTGGAAAGACGTGCCGGAAAAAGTCTTTGGCGCGCCCTTTAAAGCTGGCTCAATCTCGGCGGAAATATCGCCGGCGCTGCTGGGTGTTGGTTACATCATTGGCCCGCGCATCGCCTCGATTATGTGCGCCGGGGGTGTGTTGGCGTATCTGGTTCTGATTCCGGCGATCAAATTCTTTGGTGAAGGCATGACGACAGTGTTGCCTCCCGGAACAGTGCCGATTAGCGAAATGAGTCCCGGTCAGATTCGCGGCGCCTACGTGCTTTACATCGGCGCCGGCGCGGTCGCGGCCGGCGGCATCATCAGCCTGTTTCGCTCGCTGCCGACGATCTGGCACGGTCTAAAGGGTGGGCTGGCGGATCTTCGCGGAGGTCAGGCGGCAACTGCGAATGCGCCACGCACCGATCAGGATATTTCGATGAAGTTTGTGATCGGGGGCATCATCGCTTTAATCGGAATGATTATGGCGTTCCCGCAACTGGGTTTGCAGGTGAATATTTTTGTCGCCTTCCTGGGAGCCGTCTTGATAATCGCATTCGGTTTCCTGTTCGTCACCGTTTCATCTCGCTTGACCGGCGAAATCGGGTCGTCATCGAATCCAATTTCGGGGATGACCGTAGCGACCTTGCTGCTGACGTGCTTGATATTTTTGATCATTGGCTGGACTGGCCCAACTTACTACATCACGGCACTCTCGATTGGCGGCATTGTTTGCATTGCTTCTTCAAATGGCGGCACCACGTCACAGGATTTGAAAACTGGATTCCTGGTTGGCTCGACTCCGCGGCTACAGCAGATTGCAATCCTCGTTGGCGCGTTTGCTTCCGCTTTGGTTCTTGGGCCAATTCTTTTGCTGCTCAACGATTCGGCTACGGTCTATGTCCCGCGCGTGAGTTTTGAACCGGCGACCAGTAGCATCGTTCTCGATCCAACCAAATCGAGTTCCTTACCGGCTTACACTGACGAGCTAAAACCGACTGCTCCCGGCAATTACCGCGTATTGAAAAATGAAGCGGGCGCTGGTGCGGTAGCCGGTCTCGATCCTGGCGAATACCTGGTCGATGGTTCAGGTAGAGTAGTTTATAAAGTCGAAGAAAACTTCCCGGCGACGCTAAAGATTGATGCATCACAAGCCGGCGCGCCGGAGCAATTGAAGGGGCCGCAAGCCAACACGGACAAGAACAGCTACCGGCCATTTCATAAGACCGACACCAGCGGTGGACCAGCCGGACGTTACATGGTTAACGATCAGGGCGTTCCTGTTTACCTCTCCGATCCCGGCATCAACGGTATTCACAAAGTGAGACCCGACGGTTCGGCCGTAACAAAGTATGACGCGCCCAAGGCAACGTTGATGTCCTACATCATCAAGGGAATTCTGAACCGGCAGTTGCCCTGGGGACTGGTGCTGTTGGGCGTGATGATTGCCATCGTGCTCGAGATGAGCGGCATTCCTTCGCTGGCCTTCGCGGTTGGGGTCTACTTGCCACTATCGTCTTCGAGCCCGATTTTCATCGGTGGCATGATTCGCTGGGGCGTCGACAAATACCTGCGCAAGAAACTACAGGACAAACAGCTAACTGAAGACGAGCTGGTCGCCGAGACGGACAAGAGTCCCGGGGTGCTAATGGCTTCGGGTTATATTGCCGGCGGCGCCTTGGCGGCGATAGTGATCGCCATACTTCAAGGCGTGCCGCGACCGGCGCTGGCAAACTTTAACAAGTCGGTGGAAGATTGGGCCACGCTCCACAATCCACTCTTTGCCGGTGCCAACTCCGACATGTTGTCGATGATTCCGTTCATAATCCTGATGCTGTTGCTTTATCTCGTTGGGCGTGAGGTCATTCTGACAACCCGGCCCGAGGCAGTAAAGCGACGTTAATTCTGTTTGTCTGCGTTTTATAGTTTATACTTTTCAGGCGCGCTGCTTAGCACGGGGCGCGCCTTAAGTTTGAGCGGAAGGATTTGTTATTAATGCGCGTCCCAGTTGCACATTTACGATCGTTCCAAAGCGTCGTCCTCATCGGCTTGCTAATGTTCTCATCAGCCGTCTTAGTTGTGTCGCAGCAGCCGCAGCGATCACCTTCCGACACAGTGCGCGAGTTTTACAAGGAGATGCGCGAGAAAAACTTTCGCGAGGCGTTTGACTTATCGATCTACAAATCTGCCATCGATGGTTTGAAGCCTCAGGAGTTTGAAGATCTGCGTCCTGACTTTGAAAGAATAGCCCTGGCCGTCAAAGAGAAGATGCCCACCGACGTGAACATTACTGGCCAGCAAATAAGCGGGGATGATGCCACCGTTTTCATTAAAATACTGGACACGGAGGGCAAGGAGCAATTGGAGCCAACTACGCTTATCAAACTCGATGGTGGTTGGGTGGTCGGGGATCGAGACAGCTTACAACTCGTGAAGAAAGCCGGCAAAGAATTCTTCTTCAATGCCCGCATTGATGCTCACCACAGTGATGTGCAGGACATGTTGACGCGCATCTCGCTGGGCCAGCTTCTCTACAGTCAACAGCACAATGGGCTGTTTGGCGACTTGGCAACTTTGATCACCGCCGGCCTGGTGCCGAAAGATCTCGAAGGCACTGAGTCAACCGGATATCGTTTTCACATCAACAGCGTTGACGCCGGTAAGAGCTGGAACGCAGCAGCCGAGCCGGCGCAGTACGGGCGCACCGGGAAGCTTTCGTTCTACATGGACGCCGCCGGCGTGCGCAGCGGCGACAAGGGTGGCAAGCCATTAACGCCTTGAAAAAAACCGGTCCAGGCGCGGTGTGACTGTCAAAGTCGTTTGGTCCCCGGCACAGTTTCCCGTCAAAGCGTCCTTATTCCTACGAGAAAGCCGAGTTTTAAAGTTTCTATTGCTTCCCAAGTGCCGGCTGCCTAGAATGGACCTGCGATTTTCCCCGACGCTCGCTTCTTGATTTGCTCCTCCTCTAACTGCGGCAACTTACATTTCAGCAGAACTGATGCCGCCCAATGTGTCTTCACAAACAATCCGCGAATTGTTTGTGATCACCCACAGCAGCATTGAAGGGCGCTAAAAAAAATGCCGGAACTAGCCCGTTCTTTAGTTTCGCAGTTGCGACGCTTCGTCGGCGATCGCCGTCGGGCGAAGCGCCAAAAGGCTCGGCTCGCTTTTACCCTTTCACTTGGCGCCGCGGCAATCAAGCTTAATGGATCGCGACAAAGTTCCATTCTCAAGGGACACACGCTGGATGTCAGCATCACTGGAGTCGCGCTCATTGTACCGACCATACTGCTCGGCGAACACCATCTCGTGGGAGAGAACCGCAAACTGAATGTGCAACTGGAATTGCCGCAAGGAATGGTCGAGATGAAAGTCGTGCCGATTCGCTACGAGAGTCTTGAAGATCACGAAACAGAAACAGGTTATTTGATCGGCACGAAGATCGTTGAGATGAGTGAAACTGATCGCGAGCGGTTCACGCAGTACGTGACTGGATTACTAGGTTGATCCACGCGAGAGCTGTTGCTCACGAGTGTTCTAGACAAATTCGAGTCGTCCAAAAGCTTCCGGTACATGGAAGTTGGGTTGCAGTGTCCCGGTCGGTTGCCACGCGAGATAGCGCTCATCGCCGAGTCCGACGCAACGAAAAAGGTTTGCGCGCCAGACACTGCCGACTTGCGGCTGCGTAAGTGACTCACTCCACGGCAGGCGCATGCCGATCATAACTTGCTCACCAGCGACGCGCGTCGCCGCTGTCATTCCCGAATGAAATTCCCAATCCGTATGGCGTACGCCATGAATTAACTCAATTGCGAGGTCAAGCCATTCGCCGGTTGGGGCAATTTCAAATTCCAGATAACGATTTGGCCGGGCTGAGTCGGGCGCAACAAAAAATTCGCACACATCTCTTTCCCAAAGACCGGTTGTCTTTTCTTTGAGTTGAGGACGGGGATTAACCAGCAGAGGTTCGGTTTGTTCGCATTCAAAGCGCACTGTTAACGCGTCGGCCGACCAGATGATGCGCGCTTCAGCGTGGCGTGACGGCGGCGCATCCGTGCCCGACCAGTAACGATGAATGTAAGCGGGTTGCGCGGTTGCCCAGGCAGCATGCTCGAAATCTCCGACAGAAACATCAGTTTTCGTAAATGGCGCAACGATCGTCGAGCGGTTCGGCATTACAACAGACTCCGCACCCAACCTCCATCCACTTGCAGGGTGACGCCGGTGATGTATGACGCGCGTTCCGAAGCCAGGAATGCCACCGCTGCGCCAATCTCTTCCGGGCTCGCCAACCGGCGCATCGGCACTTGCGCCGCCCACAATCCAATCATCTCCTCTTTTGGCTTGCCTGTGGCAGCGGCGCGAGCTGTTGCCAATTCCTCCTGACGTTCGGTTAACGTGTAGCCGGGAGCAACGTTATTGACAGTGACATTGTCCACTGCAACTTCGCTCGAAACAGTTTTGGCCCATCCAGTCAAACCAGCGCGCACCGTATTCGACAACAACAAGCCGTCGATTGGCTGCTTCACAGAAACTGAAGTGATGTTTACGATGCGACCCCACTTCTGCGCTCGCATGCCGGGCAGCACCATTTTCGCCAGACGAATCGCCGACAGCGCATTCAACTCAAATGCTTTGCGAAACATCTCGAGGTCCGTATCGGCAAAAGTAGTAGACGGTGGACCACCGGCGTTGTTTACAAGAATATCGATGCGTCCGGCGCGTTCACGCGCGAGGTTAACGAAACGTTCCATCGACTCGTTGTCGGTGACATCAGCGCCAATGCCTGCGACGGCGGCGCCCGTTTCATCATGAAGTTTTTGCGCGGCCTCGCTCGCGCGCTTTTCGTCGCGTGAACAAAGAAAGACGCGGGCGCCCTCTTTGGCGAGTTCACGCGCCGCCGCAAAACCGATTCCCTTGCTGGCGGCGGCAACCAGTGCAACGCGATCTTTTATTCCTAAATCCATGGTTCCTCTCTTCCAATCAGCTAACTCTTAAGACTCTCCAAACATGCCTCAAGCAGTTTGTCCGCATCGTGATTCTGAAAAACGCGCGCCCCAGTATCCTTCGAGAACTTCTGCAGAAGATAATCTGCTGTATCCGCGACGCCGCCCGTGCCACTCAAACACCCGATGACTTTGCCTTCATCGTGCGCAATAGTGAATTCATTTAGTGAGCCCATGGCCCCGGCAATAAACAAAACGATGTCACACGATCTGACCAGCACAACATTCCGGCCCTTCAAGCCAAACCCGGTGTAGACAATCAGATCACAGGCGTCGAGCGGTAGTTTGTACTTTTCAACATGCTCTTTGCTGTTTTCCGCCGGCGAGATGCCTAGATGAAAGACGCCTGCATCGTGTGCCACCTTGCCGACGACATAAACGATGCCGGTGGTTGCGCCGGTCAAGAGCAGTAGCGGGCGCGATGCAATAGCCCGCGCCAAGCCTTGCGCTTTTTCCACCAGCGCACCTTTCGTATCTGACGAGGCATCGCCGGCCGAGCCCATCACTCCGATTTTGACCTTCATACCTTTTTAGAATGCGGCCGCTTGACGCTGTTTTTCTTCATCTTGCGTCCGATTAAGTTCATTCATGGAATGGATTTGAGTGTCTTTAGAGTTTCAACTCGTCCAAGCTTTCCGCTGAAGCTGCCGGCGGAACAAGTTCGGCAGTCAGACTTGGCTCTATCATACTCAGGCCGCTGATTGCTTCGACCGGCTCGTATTTGTCCTTGTCCCACCAGCGTTGTGTAACAAACCACGCCAGGCCGGGCAGCAGAAAAAATGCACCAATGCCTATCGATACCACCCGCGGCGAAAGGCCGATCGGATCGAGCAAAGCCCCGGTGGCATAGTTTGAAACAGCCATGGTCAGCGTCAACAAAGCCAGCTCGGCTGCAAACACTCTCCCGCGAAAATTGTCTTCGACGCCGCGTTGCAGCAACACAGTGGAAAAGACCCACAGAATGCTTCCGCCCGTGTGGGCGACACCCAAAACGATCAACGCAACCACAAAACTGGTCGCTGCTCCAAATGCCATATAGAAAACGCCGCCGATCAAGAAGGCGATGCCAATCGAAAACTGCATGCGCTTCTTGCCTTCGCCCGCAATGCGTCTCGCCACAATCGGCCCAACGGCGGTGCCAATGCCGCGGGCTGCAAATAAAACACCGATGCCGGTAGCGGCGCTATGGCCCACCGGAAAAATCTTTTCGCCAAAAACAGCCAGCAAAGTCAGGATGCCACCACCCATCCCCCAGGCAGGTTTAACCAATAGCAGGGCCAATACGCGCGGCCGGCGTTTCACGTAACGGGCGCCTTCAATAGTTTCTGTGATACCGAGCGCGCGGTTCATTGTTAACTTTTGTTTCTGACGCGGCGGCCGTTTGGGAATGCGAACACTCGCAATCAAGGCCGCAGAGAGTAGAAACGATAAGGCATCGAGGATGAACGAAACGTCGGTCCCAAACAGGCCGGTAACTACGCCGCCGATCGCGGCACCCAGCGTAAGCATGGCGGACCAGGTGACAGAAGAAATCGCGTTGGCGGCTAATAACTCTCGATCGGCAACGATCGAGGGAATGGCCGCTGTCTTTGCCGGCTCGAAGAAAGTAGAGAAAGCGAGTTGCAGCACGGTCAGAAAATAGATGATCCATAACTGATCGGCGCGCCGCACGAAAAGAAACCCAAGGACGACCACGGCCCGCAGCAGATCGGACACGATCATGATGGTGCGACGGTTAAAGCGGTCCGCGACCACGCCCGACAACGATCCAAAAACGAAGCTGGGAACAAAGCGCGCAACCATGAGCAATCCGATATGGCGGCCGGAACCGGTCAGATTGAGGATGATCGTGTAAAGAGCGATCGTGTCAAACCAGTCTCCCATCTGGCTGACAACCTGCCCCAGCCACAGCTGGCGAAAATTTCGATTGCCGCGCAGCAGCTCGATATAACCGGCAGGCTTTGTCAGGGCTATTCTTTTGCTGACGGATTTCGCCAAGCGTGTTCCTCGTGCGAGATCAAAAAAAGCGAGGCCTGAAACGGTCACCAAAAACCACTTTCACTTCAAGCCATTCGCTCAGATTGGTGTAACTCACGAAGGTTGCCCTGTCGTTTAGACGTTTGTCAACCAATCGATTACGCAGTCTGACCGAAGCCATCACTCTGACCTGTCAATTTGAATCCTGAGAGGAAACGCAAAAAGTTCTTCGACAATTCTGGGGAAAAAAGCTCGACAAGTCGAACATTAGTCGCAAGATCGCATTTCGCTACTTACGGCACAACAATTGAGAAAGGGAATCGCGCGGCTGAGAAGCTCAGGGCTTCACGGGCTCTCCGCACGGAGTCCGAGCCGGCAAAATTTGAAACGGCGCGTGCTGGAGAAATCGCAGCGCTTCTTTGACAACCTCTCACCCAGCAAGGCGAGCCCGAATGCTCGCCCGCTTGCCCCAATCACGGCCAAAGCAAGTTGAGTTGCTCCCAACTTGCTTTGGCCAATGAACTCAAGGTGAGGGTTTGCCTGGTCATGAAATCAAGGCTTGATGTTTTTGCAGTTAAAAGAATCTAGAAACAACAGGAGCGTGGATGACTCAGCTCGAACAGATTGATCGGAACTTCTTTGCAAAGCGTTACCGGCTTTTCATGATTGCCGGTGGCGCTTTCATCGCGGCCTGGGCTATTCATCAGATGCTGTCGCTTGTCTTTCTCAGCATCACACTGTTTGCCGGTGCTCAGGTGCTTTATCTTGTCTGGACTCGCCTTACCGCCAAGACGCGTGAAACAGAAGAGCTGAGCCGCATGCACTTTGCGACCGCGGAAGCGCTGGCAACAGCTATCGATGCGAAAGATCAGACCACGCATTGTCACGTGCGTCGCGTACAGGTTTACGCCGCCGGTCTGGGCAAGGTGCTGGGACTTGGCACGCCCGAGATCGCCGCGCTTAAAGCCGGAGCGTTGCTTCACGATGTAGGCAAGCTCGCCGTCCCGGCTCACATCATCAATAAACCTGGTCGGTTAACGCCGGCTGAGTTTGAAAAAATGAAGATCCATACGACGGTGGGTGCGCAGATTCTCAGTCGCATTGATTTTCCCTATCCCGTTACGCCAATTGTGCGTCACCATCACGAGCAATGGGACGGACATGGTTATCCTGATGGTTTGAAAGGCGACCAGATTCCGATCACCGCGCGGATTATCTCCGTTGTCGATTGTTTTGATTCAGTCAGAGAAGATCGTCCATTCAGGCGTGGTATGACGCGCGACGAAGCGCTCGCTTTTCTACTGCGCGGCTCTGGAACGCATTTTGATCCTAACGTCGTTGAGTTGTTCATCAAGCATCTGCCCCGTTTTGAATCGCAAATTGCGGCGCTAGGATTGCCGCAGCAATTGCCGCCGACTGACGTTCATGAACCCCTCGCGCTAAGCGAAGTCGATATGACCCAAACGCGCGAGCGCGGCTGTTACATGGCTTACGATCAGATCAAGAGCGCGCACCAGGAAGTCTACGCGCTGTACGAGATTGCGCGGACATTCGGCTCCTCGCTCGACGTAAAGAATACGGTCGAAATACTGGTCGACAAGGTCGGGCACGTGGTGCCCTTTGATACCTGCGTTGTTTATCTTTATGACGAATTGAAAGGCTATGCGACCACCGCGCACGTTGCGGGTAGAAATGCCAAATGTCTCGCCGCCAGATGCGTCAAGCCGGGCGAAGGTGTCACTGGTTTTGCGCTGGCCAATCGCAGTCCTATTAATCAACTTCATCCGAGTCTTGATTTCGCCGGACTGGAAATCGAACGCGAATACCGCGCGATGGCATCGCTGCCGCTCTTTAAAGACGAGATTTTACTGGGTGCCGTTTCTGTCTACTCAGTAGAGCTCGACGCGTACACTGACGATCACATGAGACTGCTGGAAACGGTAACGCGGTTAGCTTCCGACGCATTGTCAAACGCAATGCATCATGCTGTAGCTGAATCTAACGCGCTTACTGATCCGCTTACCGGGTTGCCAAACGCGCGTTATATTGCTCTTCGTTTTGACGAAGAAGCTTCGCGCGCGCGTCGCACGGATCGGCCCTTCCAGGTGGTCATGCTCGATCTGGACGACTTCAAGATCGTCAACGACACGTTTGGGCACAAGGTTGGCGACAAGATGCTGCGCGAGATGGGACGGATCATTCAGGGCCAGTTGCGCGAGTATGACTTTTTGGCGCGATATGCCGGCGATGAGTTCGTCGCGATCGTTCAGGAGTTGGTTGGCAATCAGGTAGAGGATCTGCGCAATCGCATCGAGACGGCAGTTTCCGGGTTCTCGTTGAAGATTCGTGGGAATGGCGAGGCTCGGGTCGGCATCAGCATTGGCACCGCAACGTTTGGCATTGAAGGAGAAACGTTGGACCAGTTGTTGGTTGCAGCCGACCAAGCCATGTATCGTGCTAAGTCGAGCCATAAGCTCGAGAAGGTGACGCGCGAAATCGCAGCAACCGAAAGCATGGTCGAACTCGAGAGCGACAACCTGGCGTCAGTTTCCGTGAATTGATTTGCACGGCACCGATTAGTTTGAGGGCGGGATTGTCCCTGCCCTTTTTCATTGCCGAGCTCTATTCGTAGCCGCGTACCCCTGAGAAATTCATTCCGGCCTGTCCATTTGTAGTGACCGACCTCGACAGTCCCCAAGTCAGACGGGACATGTAGGAATGCCTGTCCTACTTGCGCGCGCCTTTTCAACATTCTTGACATTACCGTACTGCTTCGCTTCCAATCGCATAAGGAGTTGGGATCGAAGTGTTTCAGGCGACTGAATCCTTTCACCCGGCTCATGCGGCTATGACGGTCACAGCTGACCAGCCATTCTCGTCCTGGATTGAAGCATGCCGGCTGCCATTAACCCCGAAAAAAATCCGACTGTCCTGGTAGTTGACGACGATGCCGAAGCGCGCGAGCGCTTGCGCAGTGCTTTCGCCGAAGCAGGTTATCGTTCGTTGAGTGCCGACGCTTCACCGTCAGCGCTGCAATTACTGCGCGACGATGTTTGCGATCTGGCCGTGCTCAATTTTGCTTTAGAGAACGGCGGCGGAGCGCAATTATGCAAACTCCTACGCGCGCAACCAGCCACCAGCAAGATGCCTATCATCGCGTTGACAAGTGACGAGGATCCGGGCCAGCGCATCGAGGCCCTGGCGGCGGGTGCAGACGAGTCGCTATCACGTTCAGCGTCAACGGCCGAGGTTGTTTCGCGCGCGAATGCGCATCTGCGAGCTACACAACGCGAGTGGGCACTTATCGGCAGCAATCGCGAATTGAGTTTTCTCGCCGATCTCGGGCGTGGTTTGCTGAAGGCGCTCGAACCGGAACAATTGGTGCGGCGTGTTGCCGGCGCGACCTACGAAGGTACGGGCGCGGCGATGTGTGCGGCGTTTGTCAAACTCAACGAAACGCGCGAGGCCGGCTGTGTCTTTGATCGGGAAGGCAGCGCCGAAGATGCATCGCTGCTGGAAGTCGATCGGTTGCGGAGTTGGCTTGAGCCGGCCTCAGTTTCGTCGTTGTTAACTGACAAGAATGCCTTCTTCATTCGCGACGAAAAACATGAAGTGGAGTATGCAGCGCCGCTTAAGTTCGGAGGCCGCGCCAAAGGCGCGCTCATCGTGGCCTTTGATAAGCGCGAAGACTGCGATGAAACAGAGCGGCGGCTGATCGACGCTGCGGCTCAGCAAGCGGCGCTGGCTGCGCACATCTCTTCGCTATACCAGTCGGCGCGTGATGCTTCGACAAGTTTGGCTGCTGAAGTCGAGCGGCGCACCGCCGAAGTCGAAGCGCAGCGCCGCTTCATCGAAGCCATCATCGACAACCTGCCGCTGTCGCTCTATGCAATCAATCGCGACTACCGGGTCGTTGCCTGGAACCGTAATCGCGAGTTAGGCGAGCTTGGCATACCGCGCGGTTTCGCTTTAGGTAAAAATATTTTCAATGTCTTGACACGGCAACGACGCGACTTGCTTCAAATCGAGTTCGCGCGAGTTTTTGAAACCGGACAGATCGAACGTATTGAGCATGAAACCTCGACGGCCAACGGCGAGGTCAAGCATTGGTTGATCAGCAAGATACCGATGTGGATTGATCCAAAGAAACCGGTTTCCCACGTCATTACAGTGGGCGAGGACATCACCGCGCGTGTTGAGGCCAACCGTGCTGTGGCGCGCACCGAGAAGATCGCCGCCATCGGCCGGCTGGCCGCGGGTGTGGTCCACGAAATTAATAATCCGCTGGCAACAATTGCTGCCTGCGCTGAAGCGTTGGAGTCACGTGTAAACGACGGAGAATTCAACGAGTCGCCAGCGGCCGATGACCTGCGCGAATACCTGGGATTGATTCGGAGCGAAGCCTTCCGCTGCAAAACGATTACGAACGGCTTGCTTGATTTCAGCCGGACGCGCCCCGCCGCGCATGCGCCGGTCAGTCTTGGCGACATCATCTCGTCGGCCATACGCCTGCTGGCCCACCAGCAACGCGCGAACAACATCAAGTTTCAGATCGAAACGGCGAGCGATCTGCCGCTGGTTTCCGGAGACGAGGGGCAATTGCAGCAGGCAATAATTGCCTTGGGTACGAATGCGATTGATGCGATGCCCGTCGGCGGCCAGTTAAGAATTGTTAGTTCAAAGAACGGCGAGAATGTCTGTGTCGAAGTGAGCGATAACGGGGCCGGCATTCCCGCGGAGAATGTTGCCAAGATCTTCGAGCCCTTTTTTACTACCAAAGAAGTGGGCAAAGGCACCGGTCTCGGCCTGGCAGTTTGTTATGGTATCTTAACCGAGCACGGCGGCAGTCTCGACGTGCAATCCACAGTGAGTGTTGGCACTACTTTCACGATTTCACTCCCGGCAATAATCCCCGACGGAGAGCAGGATTGAGCGAGCAAAAATCAGCGCGCATTTTGATTGCCGAAGACGAAGCGAATCTTCGTCTCGTTTTGCAGAAAGAATTGGAGCGCCTCGGTTATCGCGTGCAGGTCGCACCCGATGGCGAAGCAGCGCTGCGCAAATTGGAAGAAAGCAACGTTGATGTTTTGCTTTGCGACATCAACATGCCGCGCATTGACGGCATGGAGGTTTTGCGGCGCGTCCATGAAAGGCCAAACCCGCCGGAAGTGATCATGCTCACCGGTCAGGCAACGGTTGAAACGGCAGTCGAGGCCATGAAACTTGGCGCTTATGACTATCTCACCAAGCCCTACCACATAACAGAGCTCGACATTCGTGTGAAGCAAGCGGCGGAGAAGCGTCGTTTGCGCGTGGACAATCTGCGGCTGCGCGAACAACTCGCGCGGCAGTCGGGCTTGCCGGACATTGTCTCGGTCTCCGAAGCAATGAAGGAAGCAGTGCGTTTGGTTGAGCGCGTTGCGCCTTCCGACGCATCGGTTTTGATTACCGGCGAGTCAGGTACCGGAAAAGAATTGATCGCGCATGCCATCCATCGGTTGTCTAACCGCGCGGATGGATCGTTCATCGACATTAACTGCGCCGCGTTTCAGGAGTCGTTGTTGGAATCGGAACTGTTTGGTTACGAAGCCGGCGCCTTTTCGGGCGCCAAAGGTCGTAAGCTGGGACTTATCGAACTCGCCGATGGCGGTACACTGTTTTTGGATGAAGTGACTGAATTACCGGCGCAGCTTCAGGCCAAGTTATTGCGCGCGATTGAGACGCGAACGTTTTTCCGTGTCGGCGGCGTGCGCAAAGTTGAAGTTAACGTGCGTATCGTGGCTGCGACCAATCGCAATCTCGATTCAGTGGTGGCCGATGGATCCTTTCGTTCGGATCTGCTTTATCGCATCAATGGTTTTCAAATCGAACTGACGCCGCTGCGCGAACGGTCTGAAGATATTGAGCCGCTTACTCGCTATCTGCTGAACGATGTTGGCGGCCCGAACAGCCCGGAACTTGATCCGGCGGCGCTTGAAGCGTTGCGGACTTATAGTTGGCCGGGCAACGTGCGGCAGTTGAAAAATTGTCTCGAGCGCGCCGTGATTCTTTCCAACAACGGACGCATTACAGTTAATGAATTGCCGCCGGAAGTAGCGCGACCAACAGCTTTCATCCCTGCGGCGCAAACGCCGGCGCAGCCAGGCGCCACGCCCGATTATTCATCAGCAGCTAACGTCTCGCCTGCATCACTCCGCGACGTTGAACGTCAACAGATTCTGGCCGCGCTGGAACAAACCGGCTGGCATCGCGGCAAGACCGCCGAGATTCTCGGCATCTCATCTTCAACGCTCTATCGCCGCCTGCGCGACTACAACCTCGACCGCCGCAACAACTAGTCTCCCCTCATTTAATTTGTACGATGTTAGGTCGGTTGCGATGTAAATGTCCGATAAACTTTGGTTTGTCGCGCCGTCACGACAAGCTAAAGCTTTTCGGACATCGAACTGGACCCAACCATTTTCGGGAGGTTATTGACTTTCCTTGAAAAGGAGGAGTATTCTGCGCGCGTCCTCGTTCCCGGGCTGCATTCTCACGAGCCGCTGCTAACCTTGCATACTCGCATAATTCAGCCTTTAACATTGAACGGAATAATGACTTCGGTGTTTTTGTATGACCCTCACACCCTATCGCAGTTTTCTTAGATTGTTATCGTTGGGACTTCTGCTTGTCCCTGTCACGACCGCGCCGGCCCAGAACGGCAATGAAATACATCCGGATGAACAGGTAGAGGGCGACTGGGTCAACGATGTGCCTTGCAGTAAAGAAAGCCAGGGATTGGGTTTCATCAAAGGCCACGAGTTCCGGCTGTGCTTCAAATTTTCCGCCAACGAACTACAGCCAAAGCCGGGAGGCGGCACAAGCTGGCCCACCCTTCGTTTCGAAAGTTATACAAAACGGACAAGCCCGAATCTGACGGGTGTTGACCTCAAGGTTGACCATGTCGAAGATCACCCCGGCCTAATCATCGACAAGGTCGAGCCAATCGGGCCAGAACGCAATTTTGGCAGACTAAGTTCCATACAGGAATTTGTTACCAAGATTGGCGTTCGCAGTGAAGCCCAATCGGACGATTATCCGCTTACTTTGTCTATAACGTCGGGCACTGAAACCGGCGATCGGAAGATAGAGTTTCGCTTACCACTGCTGGTTCCTGACAAGCGTCCCATCGCTGTTCAAAGAAGCACACGCACTGAAATTGATTGTTGGGCGGGTTCCAAATGCTCCGACCTGCAACTCCACTTTCAGAATTCACTTCCTTACAAACTGACCATTACAAACGTCACCATTAACTCAGATGATCTGCTGGAACCTAAACCCGCTTTCATCGAAGCAAACTCGCTGGACGCGAATTCAGAAAACGACATTACAATTGGTCTGAAAGCCAAACCGATGACGTTTACCAGGGTCTTCAGTGGTTTTGGTAAACCTCAAATGACGATAAAGATTGATTACAAAGACGACTACGATCGGGTGCTTCATTCCCAGGCCGAAATGGGTTTTCAGATCAGGCCAAACATTTTGGTTCTGGCAATTTTCCTGGTCCTGGGTGCCGTTGTCGGCACGCTCGTTCGCATAGATTTGGGCAGGCTCCAGAAGGCCGGCGTAATTTCCCGGCGAGAACGGTTCGTTTTTGCGGGGACGACGTTTGCGAGCGGTATTCTGGTTTGTCTTATTGCGCTGTTCGCAAACATCAAGCTCGTTGTGCTTAACGATCAGAACTCCTACTCCGCGTGGGATCCAAAAGTTCTTTTCTTTACGGCATTGATAGCTACAGTAAGCGGCCTGCCGATACTTTATGCTTATTTGAAAGTGCCCCGTCCGGCCGACGCGAACGTAGGCGGCGAGCAGCAAATGGCGCTCGCGAAAGACCTCAAACCCCCGGGACAGCCATAGGTATTTCCGAACTCTATTCGAAAGGGTGCGCGTATGCTGAAGTCGTTACCAATCCAACTAAGGAAGACACTCCTGGCTTTTGGAGTCGCGATTGTGCTGTCGTCAGGATTAGTGATAGTGGGAAGAAGTCAGGGCAACGCGGAGCAAAGAACTCAGGGTACCGCAGTGCAGTTGTTAAATGAAGGAAGCGCGTATCAGACTGCTGATGATACGAACGATCGTCCCGCCATAGCCTATCGACTGGTGATCCAAAAATATCCCAAATCACTTCAGGCTGAGCAGGCCCAGTATTTCCTGGGAACTTACTATGAGAAAAAATTCTTCCTGCTCGAGGGTCAAAGCAAGCTGGAGGATTGGTCCTCGTTCAATGAAGCCGAAAAAGCGCTTTATGGGTACGTGGGAAAGTACAAATCGACAGGCACCAAATCCTATCTAGCCGATTCATACTACACGCTGGCGATAATTGCTCTACGCAGAGGCTACCTCGACGCGGCAGAAAAGTTACTAACCCAGATGAGCGATTCTGCAAGACAAGACAACAAAGTTTACCTGTCGAAAGTCGCACCACGCCGCTCTGATGAGGTCATTAAGAAATATTGCGATACGAAATCGCTGGCTGCGGCCACCTTGAACGCCCTAAATAACTCCTCCTCATTCGATGGGGCGATAAATAACTTAACTGGTTGGATCCGGACCAATTGCAGATAGATCAACTCTGCTTCAGTTTCCGGCGATCGATTTTGCCGCGATCATTTTTGGGAAGGGCATCAACGAATTCGATCCAACGTGGGTATTTGTAAACTGCGAGGTGGGATTTGACGAACGCTTTTAGTTCTTCTGCGAGTTGATCGTTTCTTGTGCCCCCTCCTCCAGTTGAGCTACCGCCGCGATCGGCGGGCGAGACGCCCGCGGTCCCAGTATCAAGTTGACTTTGGTCATTGGACATTGGACTTTGGACAAACTCTTCTCTTAGCACGATGAACGCTTTTGGTTTGATCAAGCCGTTGCCGGCTTCGGCGCCGATGATGGCACACTCGAGCACTGCCTCATGTTGCAGCAGGCAGTTTTCAATCTCGGACGGTGCGACGAAGATGCCGGAAACTTTCAACATGTCGTCCGTGCGACCGTGGTACCAGTAGTAACAATCCTTGTCGACATGGAATTGATCACCTGTCGTGCACCAGTCGCCTGCAAAAGTTTCTTTTGATTTCTCGTGCGCGTTCCAATAGCACAGCGCTGCGGAGTCGCCCTTGATCTTGAGCGTGCCCATCTCGCCAACTGTAACTTTTTTGTCCTCAGCATCGACAATTCTCGCTTCGTAACCCTCGACAACACGGCCGAGGCTGCCGGGCTTCACATCGCCTGGTCTGTTCGTGATGTAGATATGAAACATCTCCGCCGAGCCGATGCCGTCATAGATTTCCACGCCGAAAGTTTGTTGCCAGCGCTGGTAAAGCTCGGGCGGCAAAGCCTCGCCAGCTGAATAACAAAAACGCAAACTGGAGAGATCGCGTCGCGCCGCTTCACCAGCGTTGAGCATGGAATTGATCATCGTGGGCACGGTCGTCAAAATTGTCGGCTGATAGCGCGCGATGATTTCAAAAAGTTTTTCCGGCGTTGAGCGTTCAGAAAACAACGCGGTGGCGCCGCCAACTGCAAAAGGGAAAAGCAGGTTGGTGCCAGTCGCGTAACCAAAAAACAGTTTGGGAACAGAGACCGTCAAATCGTCTTCGTTGACCCCAATCGTGTGCTTAGCGAAAACCTCGGTGTTGAAAGGCAGATCGTGTTGGAGGTGTACTGCGCCTTTTGGATGACCAGTGGAGCCGGAGGTAAACAACCAAATTGCGATGTCGTCTCGACGGGTATCCGCAGCCATGCACTCGTCCGTCTCGCCAAGCACCGCGCCATCAAATGATTCCCAAAGCAACCCCTCATTAGTGAAGTCAACATCCTCATGCTCGTGGCCGCCAACAACCAAAACAGCGCGCAGATGTGTCGCGTCAGCGGTCGCTTCGTTAAAAGTTTTCAGCTGCGATTCATGAATGACGGCGACGCGCGCGCGGGTGTAGTCGAGATAGTATTTGTAATCCTCTGCCGGCAGCAGTGGATTGACCATCGTGATCACTGCACCGATACGAGCCGCGCCAAACCACGTCCAAACAAACTCCGGACAATCAGGCAAGACAAGCAGCACCCGATCTTCCATCTCGACGCCTAGCTCGCGCAAAGCATTGCCGACGCGGTTAGACATACGCGCCGTGTCGCCGTAACTGAACGTCTGATCTTCGTAATAAAGACAGATCTTGTTTTCGCGGCCTTCCTCCAGATTGCGATAGAGGAAGTAGTCGGCCATGTTGAAGCGTTCAGGGAATTGCGGCGGCATGCTACCCCCCCAACGTTATTGCGTCGGGCGATTGGAAGTATTTGCAGAATGAATCCACACAATTCTGAACTAGACCCTTCGAGTCATTCCAGCCGTAATGTTCGATAGCCAGTTCTAGAAGGCGAAGAAGAAAGAAAATTGCTTGAACAACCGCGATGTCAGCCATGCTTCTTTCTTTCGGGTTGTTGGAGTCTACCGGTGTGAATCTTCCGTTCGCGTCCTGCTCGAGCGCGAACATAATCTCCGCGAGCGAATTGTGAATGAATAGATTCGGGAGGTAGTAGGCGTGTTTGAGATGGTCACCCAATGCTACATCTTTTGCCATTTTGACCAGACTGTCATTTGCCCATCTGGGTTGGGTACGCAAGCCTCTCTTTCCCTCTTTCTTGAACCTCCGCACGATGTCAGCCCAATTCGGATCGTATTTGTTTGCGATGTCCGTATATCCGAGTTTCTCTAACTGGACAAAATGGTAATCCCAGAAAGCATCAATCTGGTCGGTGTGCTTGTGCAGGCAAGTCGCATCCACGAGCTTTTCGAACATGCTTCTCAGCACGCTGAGCGCGGGAAAACCATAGCCATTCGATGCCAACAGAAGAATTTCAGCGAAATCGTTCGAACATCGTCTGCTCAACATGGAAATTGTCAATCCTTGGCGATCCGCGTTGACCCTATGCCTAAGGACGCTGTCCATCGCATCGTTAATATCGGGCAGTAGGGACAATAATTCAGCGTTTCTCTCACTGAAGATACGTTCCTCTTCGGGTTGCGAGAAATTAAATACTCTGAAATTACTAAGCTGTTCAGTCATAGAATTCGCTGCGATGACCGATCGTGATAATCCTTACTTGGCGAAAGGTATCATCTATCTCATAACCAACCCGCCAATCGCCAACGCGAATGCGCCATAGAGATTTGGTTGCTTTTACCTTAAGACATCCGGAAGGGCGTGGATCGTCGGCAAGACTGAGGGCAGCAATGATGGTTCTGTTTTTTACGCTCCTATCGAGTCGCTTCAGCTCGCGTTCAGCCCGTGAGGTGATAATTACGCTATACATCAATCTCGCCGGCGGCGCGTAACTCTTCGAGGACTTTGTTCAAAGGGCGGCCTGGGTCGTCTTTTGTCTCTTGGGCTGCACGGGTAACGTGCAGGTCTTCCAAGAGTTCTTCGTACTCATCGAGTGGGAGGATTACAGCCGTTCTCTGTCCCGTGGCGTCTGTAACGTATTGAACATTTCTGGACATTCGCACAACTCCTGTTTAGTGGTCTGCTCTCATTCTAACACGCAGCTTCGTCAGAATTCCCGCAAGCAAACTGTCGGTTCGCGGGTGTGATTTGAGCCAGGCTCGCGTTTTACGGCTTTTCGAGTGAGGCGATTATGAAACGACCCAGGCGCAGCTCATCATCGTCAGTCATCGAGGTAAAGCGCACTGCAAAGCCAATCTCGAAAGCTGCTTCGACGACCTCGGCCCATAAAACAAAAGGCTCGCCTTCGGGAGCTTCGATTTCCAGGCGCACCAGTTCCTTTGGCTCAACCTTGCCGCCTGTCAGCACGAAACAACCAGTCTTGCTTAGATCGGTAATGGTCGCTTCCTGCTGCAAAAGCACGCCTTCCCAGCGCGCCTGCAGATTAACTTTTACTCGTGGAGAGCGTCGTCGTTCGTCTGTCATGAGGGCCTTTGTTCATCGAACGAATTCTTAATTCATCGATCGCAAACTAACAGTTTGCTTTACAACAAAGCGCAAACTGATAGTTTGGCTTACTGGTAGCACAGACTTTATTTTGTGTAATGTGCGCCGAAACAAGCACAGACTAAAGTCTGTGCCACTTAATGTTCTCACTCTTTTGCGAAGGGACAACCGCCGGCGCCGTGTTTTGTGTCGAGATAGGTGCGCGCCTCCCACAGTTCCGGGAAGAATTTCTTGTTAAGCGTGGTGCGCAGATAACCAACGCCTTCGGAACCGCCGGTGCCGCGCTTCGTGCCGACCATGCGCTCGACCATCTTGATGTGGTGCGAACGCCAAAGCGAAAAATATTCATCGTGCTCCAGCAAAGCTTCGCCCAATTGAAACTCTTCCGGGCGTTCCTCGAAGTGAGTGAGCACCTCCAACACAGCCTGCGTCCGTCTGCCATAGCGCCGTTTGCTCTCGGCCTCATCGGAAGCAATTTCATTGGCAGGCGCATCGAGACCGCGGGCGCGCAAGGCGGAGTAAAAAGCTTCGCCCAAATCCGGCCCAGCGAAGCGCTTGTGCAAGCGCTCATGCGCAAATTCATCGTCGCGAAACTCATTCAAAATGTTTTCCTGCTTCAGTCCCGATGCGAATTCAATCTCGCGAAACTGCATTGATTGAAAACCGCTGGCCGGATTGAGCTCATCGCGAAAGCCCAGGAAACTGATTGGCGTCATCGTCTCCAGGATGTGAATTTGATTGATCAGGAGCTTTTCAATTTCTACTACCCGACGCAACGAGCGCGCGGCGGCCGTCAAACGATTCTCATTTGTTTGGCTGATTACCGCATCGATCTCGTGAAGGATTTGCTTGAACCAAAGCTCGTAGGCCTGGTGAACGGTAATAAAAAGGAGCTCGTCGTGATGCGCCGGATCCGACAAACAATTCTGCAAGCCAATCAAATCTGCCACGCGCAGGTATTTGTTGTAGGAAAGCGGGGCGTTGCTGCCGTAATCGTTTGGCATTGGTCAGTGGTTAGTAGTAGTGGTCAGTGGTCAGTAGTCAGTTGTCGGTAGTAGGTTGTCAGTGGAAACGAATTCCTACAACTGACAACGGACTACTGACGAATTTCAGAACGCCGCCCCCGCACTCTCATGAACTGAGTACGCGCGAGCGTCTTTGATTTTCTTCATCTCATTAATAACCAACTCGAGCTCTTCGTCCTTCGTGTAAAAGTGCGGCGAAATGCGCACGCCGGCGCCGGGGCGATAATCAACAATAAACTCTCGCCGAATCAATTCGCTGGTCAAAGCTGCGGCTTCCTCGTGTCCGATCGTGATTGTGCCCCCTCGATTGCCAGAATTCTGCGGACTGGTTACTGCGAATCCCGCTTCCTGCGCCAGCTCAATCAGACGCGTCGTTTGTCGCACACTCTTTTCGCGAATTTTCTCGACGCCGATTTCATTAATTATTTTGTAGCCGGATTGCGCCGCATAGAGAGCCGGAATCGCCGGCGAGCCGTGCAGAAAGCGCCTGATGTTTGGCGCGTAGTGCAACTCAGTCTCGAATGCAAACGGATGTTCATGGGCCATCCAGCCGGTGGTTTTGGGCTCAAGCTGATTTTGCAAATCAGGGCGGACATAAAGATAACCTGCGCCCGGACCGCCGCAGAGCCACTTCACTGAACCCCCGGTCGCAAAGTCAACATTGAGTTCTTTTACGTTAAGCGGAACTGTGCCTGCTGATTGATAAGCATCAAGCACAACCATAGCTCCGACTTCGTGCGCGCGGTCGGTGATCGCTTTCGCGTTTTGCAGAAACCCGCTTTTGAACAAGACGTGCGAGAAGGGAACCAGCAAAGTCTCTTCATCAATAGCCGCGAGAAAGCGTTCGAGCGAAACCGTTATCCCGTCGTCCGACTTCACAGTTTCAATACGCAGTTTGCCGTCGCGCGCGTGCGCTTCGTAGACATACATTACTGAAGGGAAGTTAAGTTCCGAATAGACGATCTTGTTTCTTTTGGGCGTCGGCTCGAGGCAGGACAGAATCAACGATTGGCAGATGGATACGTTTTGATGCATCACGACGGTGCCAGGCTCGGCGCCAATGATGCGAGCGACATCGTCCCCGACAGTTACCGGCATCTCCCACCAGCCTTCCGCCCAGGCGCGCACGCCGCGCGTGGCCCACACCTCAGCATACTCGTGCAAACGATCGTAGGCGCCTTTCGGCATCGCGCCCAGACTGTGCGAGATCAAATAGACAGTCTGGTCGAGAATGGGAAATTCACCGCGCCACTTGAGAAGTTCGTCAACCAACGAGAAATACCTCCGGAAATAATGATCTAATTTATCACAGGAAAGTTAGTTAAGGCAGGCGTCCATTCGACGAGTGCGGGGGCAAGCCACCCTTCCCAACTTGGAGCTGATCTGACTTGAACCTGATCCGTCAGATTGCGAAGCGGTCAAGATTAACTGCAAACAGAATGATCCAGAGGCTCAAGGTCGAAGGGTGGCTTGCCCCCGCTTAGTTTTTCTTGTAGTGATACAGTTAATAAAGATGTGGAAGTTTAAGAATCCAATTCGTCACGCAATTCCTGAAACGCGCTGGCCCAGTGCGGATGAGGTCGAGCGTTCACTCCTTTTTAAGCCGATCAAGGTCGGCCAGCTCACTCTCGAAAGTCGCACCTGGGTGCCAGCCATGGTGCCGTGGCGCGCGACCGATGACGGCTTTGTAACTCAGGACAACCTCGATTGGTATCGACGTTTTGCGGCCGGGCGACCTGGCGCGCTGGTGGTCGAAGCGACCGGCGTGCGCGACATTCCCAGTGGTCCATTGCTGCGCATCGGTCACGATCGCTTTCTGCCGGGTCTGAAGCAGTTAGTGCAAACGGTAATGGAAGCAAGCGATGGCCACAGCAAGCTATTCATTCAAATCATTGACTTTCTCAGCGTGAAGCGCCGCCCCGAGCGCGAGAAGTACTTCGGACGTTTTCTGGAACCAGGTGAACGCCACCGGCGCGCTCTTGCTGAGGTTACAAACGACAACCGCTGGTTTAGCGCCGCGGAAAAGGAAGTGCGAAGTTACCTGAACGCAGCGACGGACGAAATAATTGATCACGTACTCAGCAAGCGCGAGTTGGAATCGCTGCGGTTTGGTTATCGCGAGAGTGTGACGGACGTTGATTTGCCACACGTTCGCGAATTGCCGCAAGTGCTGCCAGATATTTTCGCATCCGCTGCCAGTCGCGCGCGCGAAGCAGGTTTTGATGGCGTTGAGTTGCACTACGCGCATGCCTACACCATGGCTGGTTTCCTTAGCGCGTTGAATGACCGCGCCGACGGCTATGGTGGACCACGAGAGAATCGCGCGCGTCTGCCCTTGGAAGTTTATCGCGCAGTGCGCCAGGGAGTTGGCGATGATTATGTAGTTGGCGTGCGCTTTCTTGGCGATGAAGTGATTGCTGGCGGCAACCGCGTCGACGAGGCGACGTATTTTGGAATTGAGTTTGCGCGCGCGGGCTTTGATTTCTTGTCAATCTCAAAAGGGGGAAAGTTTGAAGACGCACAACAGCCGAAAGTTGGCCAGGCGGTCTATCCTTACACCGGCCAGAGCGGCTACGAATGCATGCCGACGGTGCTCTCGGACGAGGTGGGACCTTTCGGACGCAGCGTTCCCCTGGTTGCGGCCATCAAGCAGGCTGTGAACAAAGCTGGGTTCAACACGCCGGTCGTGGCGACGGGCGGCATCAGCACTTTCGAACAAGCCGAGTCTATTTTGCAGCACGGGCAGGCGGATATTGTTGGCTTCGCGCGCCAGGCGCTTGCCGATCCTGATTGGTTTGTGAAGGTGAGACTCGGACGCGGCGCAGAAGTCAGACGCTGCACTTATACCAACTACTGTGAGGCGTTGGATCAGGCCCACCGGCCGGTAACCTGCAAGCTGTGGGATCGAGTTGAGCTCGATGAACCAGGAATTGCGGCGGTTGACGATGGGCGGCGACGTTTGCTCGCCCCCGTGTGGAA
The DNA here is from genome assembly GCA_013697915.1 of Blastocatellia bacterium. Taxonomy (GTDB): domain Bacteria; phylum Acidobacteriota; class Blastocatellia; order Pyrinomonadales; family Pyrinomonadaceae; genus PSRF01. The sequence goes on from JACCVY010000085.1 coordinate 58,803, forward strand.
AGCGTGAGTTGATACTGGGACCGCGGGCGTCCCGCCCGCCTTGCAGCGTAGCAAGGCCTCACGCAGGGAAGAGATCGAGCAAGAAGACCATTATTCCGGCATCAATGTGATCGGGTGCCATTTGCGGGCGGGACGCCCGCGGTCCCA
>JACCVY010000112.1 GCA_013697915.1 Blastocatellia bacterium
TCACCGTTTTCCTAAGTTCAACAACGAGCGTACGGCTTCTTCCACTGCCGGCCAGGCAGAGGATTGTGGAGCGATCAAATCAAAGTGCCCCGCGCTGGGAACGAGAGTGAGTCGCACACGATCCCCTTCCTTTCTCGCCGCGGCTTCATAAGCTCTAGCGAAATCAGGGGGCACAATCTTATCAAGCGTGCCTTGTATTAAGCGTTGTTCAACTTTGAGAGGCAAAAGCTCGATAGGAGATGTCTGCTGATACCTGTCGGGTACTTCTTCTGGTGGCCCACCGAGCACCTTGTTCACAGCGTCGCCGCAGTTTGGTCGATACCTTCGCATATCCGTGATGGCGGCCAGAGAGACGATCCCCCGCAACCGCAAAGGGTCGCTGGCATACAAAGGACTATCTTTAGGCAAACGATGGCGCGCGGCCAACCAAAGGGCGAGCTGCCCGCCGGCAGAGTGACCAATTACAATGACTCGCTTTAGATCCAGTGGATACGAACGCGCTAGTACTCGCAGATGATCCGCACCATGGGCGACATCGGCAAACGTACCCGGCCACCCGCCTCCGGGATTGCCGGTGCGCCGATATTCCAAGCTCCAGGTTGCAACGCCCAGCCGGCTAAGACTGGCAGTGAAATTCGCAACATGAGTCAGATCGTATTCCGAGTACCAACAACCTCCATGAATCACCACGACAACCGGATAAGGTCCTCGGCTGGTTAGCCGCATGAAACTTAACCGCTACGGAGCTGAAGCCTGCATCATCGGGGAAGTTAAAGCTGAACCGCAGGGTATTGTGGCGATGCGCACGGGTTTTGGCGGGACGCGCATCGTGGACATGTTGGTAAGCGAGCAGTTGCCCAGAATCTGTTAAAGAAAAACAAGCACGAGACGGCATGTGTTGTCGTTTTCAACTCCCAGCTGGATACGCTAACTAACCCGCATACTTTTCTTCTACCGTTACCGCAAAAACAAGCGTGCCGATAAGTCCAATAATGCCTGCCAGCACGAACGGAACTTCGGGTGCGATTCTCCAGAGCAGACCCCCAAGCGCCGCCGCCGGAGTAATTGAGAGGCTGCGCACCAGATAATAAAGTCCCACCGAGCGTGCGCGGACATTCTCTTGCGCAAAATCAACAATCATCGCCTTACGCGCTGGTTCGCCAATCTCGCGCAATCCACCGACGATAAACGCCAGGACCAGGATCGTAAAACTGGATGCAGCGATCAGCGCCAAAGGAAATAGCGCGAAACTCAAGAACGTTACGATCACAAATGGTTTGCGCCCGACTCGATCCGCGATCTTGCCTGCCGGAATATAGACGATAATCGAAGTGATCATCTGAATCGCGACCAGCGTTCCATAGCGCGCGATGCTGAAGTGTTGCACGTTGGTTACGTAAAGAATCGTAATCACTCCGGTCATACCTTCGCAGGTTCTGATAATCACGTCGGAAACCAGCAGGCGCTTAAGGGCGCTATGAAATGATCTCCACACCCCAACAATGCCGGTGGTGCGAGAGGTCTGAACAGTTATGTTCACCTTTAACAAAAGCAATACGGTCAGCGCGGCAAGCACCAGCGTGATTACCAGCCCGGTACGGATGCCCTTGATAACACCGACCGAGGCGATCAGTGCCCCGCCGGCGAGCGGCGCAATTACGATTGGCACTCGTTTGAGAATCGACTGCAAAGTGAAACCCATCGCGCGGCGCTCGCGCGGCAGCGCATCGCCGATGACGGCAAAGATTGCCGGCGACGCCATGCTTTGCCAGGCCATAACCAAAGCGAGTCCCAGAAAGAGGAACGGCCAGGAGGGACTGAAGAGATAGACGAGATAACCGGCGGAAGCAATCGCAACGAAGATGAGGAAAGCGCGGCGGCGTCCTAAACGATCGGCCAGCCAGCCGCCAGGATACTGATAGATGGCGTCAAAGAAATCTTCCGCCGTCCCAAACAAGCCGATGATTAATGTGGTGGCGCCCAGCGCCTCAAGGTATTTTGGAAGGAATTTTTTCCACAGTTCTTCGCCAAGACCCAGCAAAAAAACGGCGGCTGAGGCAATCGATACATTCCGTTCGAGACTGAGAAAATCTGTTAGGCGTTCGCGCCTGGTCACGGCGTAGTCTACCCGCCGATGGGTGGATCAGTTATCGTCGCTGGCTGCGTCGAGTTTACGTGAATCGTGTTGCTGTTTGAGTCGAGGAAGAAATGGTTCTTGCCGGTGGCGCCGACGCCTTCGGTCACTTGCGGGTCGGAGTTAACTGCAAAACCAGGTTGCGCTGTGGTGGATTTCGGAGTGACGCGCATGACGTAAACGTAGCCGTCTACCACCGGCGTCGTGCCGGCAAAACGAGTATCAAGCAAGCCTTCCTTCAGCATCTCATCAAAGCTTCCGAAGGCAGTCCGTTGATGCGCGTTGTAATAGAGCATTTGTTGTTCGGCAATGGTTTTGAGTGTCTTGATGGCTGCCGCCTCATTAGCCGACCTGACCGCCGCCTTCCAGCCCGTTACACCAACCGCAATGAGGATGCCGATGATCGCGATAACGATCATCAGTTCGATTAACGAAAAGCCTTTTTGGTCATGATGATTATGATTGCGTTTCATAAAGTCTCCTTGCTCGATTTAACGCCGCAACTATGATGGAGTTCCCTCAATTTGCAACTCGCGGCCGGCCATTTCATTCGAATCTGGCCAAGTTTACTACATCAACCTAGCAACGTCATGTAAGACGGCTGACATTAGTAGCATAGACTTTAGGAAGCTCTGAACAAGTCTGAACTTGGGTGCTTTGTACCGCTTCGCGGTACAAATCATGTTCAGACTTGATCAGAGCTCTCTTTAGTCTGTGCTGGTCTGACTGCACAGACTCTAATCTGAGCCAGGTGGGGGGGGAATCTCAGGTCCGTGATTACCTGGATGGCACAGACTGAAGTCTGTGCCACTTGGGCGCCTGGATTTTCATGGTGCGGTGCTGGAGCCCAGCATGTAGAATGACGGCATTCCGGTGACTAATTAAATGAGACGCCTCGAAACAGTAAGCGGCCAGGAAGAAGCGACGACCCTCGAGGCCGTTGAGAAGATCAATCGTCTGCAGACGGCGATTGAAACTGTCATCAAAGGCAAGCCCGAGGCGGTGCGCCTCGGTATCGTCGGCCTGATTGCGGGCGGTCATTTGCTTATTGAAGACGTGCCCGGAGTGGGGAAGACGACCCTGGCCCACGCCATGGCGCGCGCTCTTCGCTGCAACTTTCAGCGGATCCAGTTTACTTCTGACCTACTGCCTTCGGATGTGATTGGCCTGTCCGTTTACAACCAGCACACCGGCGTCTTCGAATGGAAGCCCGGTCCAATCTTCGCCAACGTCGTGCTGGCCGATGAGATCAACCGCACCACACCGAAAACGCAATCGGCGCTGCTTGAAGCCATGGCCGAACGGCATGTCACCGCCGAGGGTGTGACGCATCCTTTGCCGGCGCCATTTATTGTTTTAGCTACGCAAAATCCTATCGAACATCATGGAACTTATCCGCTGCCCGAATCGCAAATGGATCGTTTCATGTTGCGTCTGCGCATCGGCTATCCGGCAACCGAGGACGAAAAACAGATCTTGCGTGACCGCGAATACCGAGATCCGTTGGAAGAGCTACAGCCGGTGATGACGGCGGAGGAGATCGTCGACCTGCAACGTAGCGTCACTCAAGTCTCGGTTGACGACGCATTAGTTGAATACCTGATGCGCATTGTTGCGGCTACGCGCGAATCGGAAATGCTCGATCTCGGCGTTAGCCCGCGCGCTACGCTTGCCCTGTTTCGCGCCGCGCAGGCGCTGGCTCTTTCCGAAGAGCGTTCCTACTGCATTCCCGATGACATCAAGCGTTTGGTGATTCCCACGTTCGCCCACCGCATACTCGTGAGCACGCGTTTCTCTTCATCGCTGCGCCGCAGTGAAGAGGCGGAAGCCGTCTTGCGCGAGATAATGAAAACAGTAAGCGTGCCGCTTTAAGGAGACGGGGTGACGGGGAGATACAGAGACGCGGAGACAATAGCAGCGGAGGTCTCCGCATCTCCCCGTCCCCCCCTCGCTCAGTCCGTCTTATCGAAGTGGCGCAATGCCATCCTGGGCACCTTGCTTGTCATCTCGGGTCTTGTTGCTGTTTTCGTCACCATCCTTGCTCGTCAGACTGACAACTACACCCTGGCAGCAGCGGCCGCGAGTTTGTCGTTGGTCATTGCGCTGCTGATGTTGATTTTCATCGTGCCACGACTGGCAAAGTCCGCGCGGCTCGAAGTGACGCGCCTCGATCTACCGATCGAAATCACAAGTGGGGGCGCTATTTTCCTTTTGATTCTTGGCGTGGTTGGCTTTGCCGCCTGGAACACCGGAAACAATCTGCTGTTCCTGGTTTTCTCGTTGCTCGTCTCTACTCTTTTTGTGGGCGGGGCGGCGGCCAGGGGCTCGTTGCGCGACCTGATCGTCTCGGCGCGTTTTCCCGATCACATTTTCGCTGCGGATCCGGCGCCAGTGATCGTCACGCTAAGAAACGCCAAACGCTTGTTGCCATCTTTCTCGATCCTGGTCGCCGCTCGCGGTCCATCCGAATCCGCGGAACCAAAACGCAAGCGGCGCTTCGCGCGTTTCTCTAAACGGCCGCTGGCTTACTTCACTTACGTGCCGCATCACGCGGCAGCCGAGCAACGAGTTAAGCAGGTTTTCCCTAAACGCGGTCATGTGCTGATCACTGGGTTTGAATTGTCGACACTCTTCCCGTTTGGTTTCTTTCGCTTTCGCCGCCGCCTGCGCGCGCGTGACGTTGACATCGTCGTCTACCCCAGGCCGGAACCGATCGGCGACGAGCTTCATCTTTTGCCAACCTTCGCCGGTCGACTGGTTTCATCCCGGCGCGGTATCGGGCAGGACCTTTTTTCGCTTCGCGACTATCAGCCGCAGGATGATTTGCGGCACATAGACTGGAAAGCAACGGCGCGTTCGCGACAACTTACCGTGCGTGAATTCACGGCCGAGGATGAGCGGCGAACGACCATCATCCTTGATACGACCGAGCCTGAAGGAGCCGACGCTGAAAAATTCAATTACCGGTTTGAGCGCGGAGTAGTTCAGGCGGCTTCGCTGCTGAAACATTTCGTTGATGAGCGCGCTGAAGTGAGATTGATGTTGGGCGCCGATCTCGGGCCCTATGGCACCGGCGTCAACCATCTTTATACCTGTCTGCGCAGACTTGCAGTCGTAAAGGCGCAAAAGAAAAAGAGCGAGACTGAGGTGACTTCTGTTGCCGATGTGGACCTAAGGCAAAATGTACTGAACGAAGACTACGCGATCATGCTCACCGCCGCTGCGCCCGGATCGATTCCCGCGCAAATTTGGCGCGCTTCATTTGTCATACATATTTGAGCAAAGCGGAGCAGGGCGCTAAGAGATAGGGCAGGCCTGGACTGAAACAAGTTGCCATGAGGCGTTTCGCAGCGAATAAACGTGCATGACCTTGAAGTGGCCGCTGTAATCGTGACCTTTGTAAAACCAGCGGGTTGAATCTTTGCACGTCGCAATCGCAGTGTTATCCCAGATGCGAACACCAACGTTTTCCCGCTTGAGATGTTCGACCTTGATCTCAGCCGAGGTGACGTCGTCAATGAATTGCTCTTTGCCGTCTCCCTCAAACGGATAAGCAAAATAAAAGTCGTCGGCCATTATCAGGCCCAGCGTTTCGGCATCAGCGCGAACGAGGGCCTTCGCCCATTCGTCAGTCATCTGCCGCAGCAACTGTTCGGTCTCGATCTTTGAAGGTGGGGGGGATTCGTCTGACATTGGGGAACTCCTGATTATCGCTGCTTAGGTAGCGTCGCCGCAGGTATTAGTTTCGCCGAAATGCTTCTACGCCAGAATGAAAGGGCAGTCAACTGTTAACTCGGTTTGGTACGGATGCGGATTAGGATTCTTGCCAGAGTATTGTGGATTCACCTTAAGTTTTAGTGGCATGAGGTCAGTACCACCTCGCGGTAGCGGGTGGGTTCCGGAATCACGATTGCCAATTGGCTTCATCGCCAGCCGTCCAATCGAAAATCTAGTTGACCATCGGCAATCACTAACCCACCCGCTACCGCGAGCAATTGTGTTTGATGTCAAGTAGATTTTTGGGCAACCCTCCATGGTGATTTGGTTTTGAGCATGACATTGACAATAGTTAGAAGTTTTCGCATGCAGGCCACCAGGG
>JACCVY010000114.1 GCA_013697915.1 Blastocatellia bacterium
CCCTGGTGGCCTGCATGCGAAAACTTCTAACTATTGTCAATGTCATGCTCAAAACCAAATCACCATGGAGGGTTGCCCAAAAATCTACTTGACATCAAACACAATTGCTCGCGGTAGCGGGTGGGTCGCAGATTCGGTACTCAGCAGCGGAGATTTAGTATTTGCCGTTGTGAAAAGTCTTTAAGGCGCGCGGAACCCACCCGCTACCGCGAGGTGGTACTGACCTCATGTCACAGCAAGAGAGAGATTTGACAGGTGTGGCATTCGCTCCTTCGATCCTTTCCAATTGTCGCGGCCGCGCCACACCGGACGGGCAAACAGCCTCATTTATCTAACTCTGCAAATCGGCACAATCATTGCTCCTAATTGAGCTAAGATTTCTTGCAATCTGAAACGGGAACATAATCAATTGATCAAGCAAACCACACTCGGTTCATCAGTTGAGACGGACGGTATCGGCCTGCATACCGCTGTGCCGGTAAAAGTTCGTTTGACTCCGGCGCCGCCTGACACTGGATATGTGTTTCGTCGCACCGATCTGGGCGGGTTTGAAATTCCAGCCACGGTTGAGTCAGTGGCGCATTGCGCTTACGCGACGACGTTGATGCGCACTGGCGTGATGCTATCGACTGTTGAGCACCTGCTTTCGGCGCTGCGCGGTCTCGGCATTGATAATGTTTACATCGATGTCGACAACCTCGAGATACCCATTCTCGACGGTTCGGCCGAAGTCTTTGCAGAGATGATCGAGCAGGCCGGAATTGTCGAACAGCCGTTGGCTCGGCGCGCGCTGCTGGTTCGTGAAAAGGTGTCGTTTCAGCAGGGCGACCGGCGCATTAGCGTCGAGCCCGGCGACCACTATGAGATCGATTGTTTGATCGACTTCCCTCACCCGCTGATTGGCGTGCAAAAGTTTTCCTTACATTTGAACGATGGCGCCTTTAGTCGGGAGATCGCCGCCGCCCGCACGTTTGGTTTTACTCATGAGATTGAAGCGTTGCGGCGAGCGAACCTGATTCGTGGCGGATCGTTGGACAACGCCATCGTGCTAACGCCCAATGGCATGCTTAATGAAACTGGACTGCGCTTTCGCGATGAGTTTGTGCGTCACAAGATCCTGGACATCATCGGGGATCTCGCGTTGTTGGGAATGCCGATCTTAGGAAAAGTTGTCGCTGAGCGCAGCGGTCACATCATGCACGCCGGTTTAATGTCTAAACTACTACGCATGCGCTCGGCGTGGGACATTGTGGATATGCCGGAAATGCAAGTCCAAAGTCCAAAGACCACTGTCCAAAGTCCAACGTCCAAAGTCCAAAGTCTTGTTTCCGCTACTTGAGTCCTTGAGTGAGCTAGCGTCTGCCGGAGTTAGAAGGTTCAACCTATGGTAAACAGACTTTGGACCTTGGACTTTGGACCTTGGACTTCGTTTAGAGCCCGCTGCGGACAATGTCGTGAAGTCTGATTAGTCCCACACAAACTCGATTCTCATCGATCACCGGCAGCACTGAAATCTGCGAGCTGCGATCTTCCATTAACCGCAAAGCGTCATACGCGAGCATTCCGGGCTGGGCAACCACCGGATCCTTCGTCATGATCTCATCGCATTTCAGCGTTTCCAGTGGGCCATGGTCCAATCGCTGAAGTGCGCGACGCAAATCGCCGTCAGTAATAATGCCTGCCAGATTTCCGTGATCGCCGATAACATTCACCGCCCCCAGCCCGCCGTCGCTGATTGCTTTCACTATTTGCAGCCACTCCGCACCCAAATGAATCGTCGGGTTAGCGCCGCCGCTATGCATCAAGTCCGCGACCGTTAACGTGAGGCGTTTTCCTAACTGTCCGGCTGGATGATTGACCGCAAAATCATTCGGCGTTAGCCCCTTTACCTGCATGAGCGTGAGCGCCAGCGCATCGCCAATCGCGAGCGCCACACTGGTGCTCGTCGTCGGCGCAAGATTTAGCGGGCACGCTTCGGCATCAACTGAGGCGTCGATTATCGCATCAGCGCGGCGGGCCAACGTTGAGTTCGGATTACCAACCACGGCAATGATTGAAACTCCGCGGCGCTTGAGGTACGGCAGCAGCTCAATCAACTCGTTCGTTTCGCCGCTGTTGCTAAGAATTATCAGGACATCGTCCGAGTTGATAATCCCCATACCTCCGTGAAGCGCGTCCGACGGATGCAGATTAATCGCCGCCGAGCCGGTGCTGGTCATGGTCGCCGCAATTTTCTGAGCGATGATGCCCGACTTGCCCACGCCGAGAATAACGATCTTGCCCCTGCAAGCAACGAGTAGGCCGACCACCCGCTCCACGTCGGCGGCATTCAGACGCGCCGCCGTCTCTGCAATGGCTTGCGATTCCAGACGAAGCACGTCTATAACCTGGGAAAAGTGACTCTTGTTATTCATTCAATACAACTTGATATACGACTGCGCGCGGCTTTTGCAAGTGACAGACATGCTGCAAGCAGGGGCAACCTGAGAAATATCCTGAGACTGCCCGGTCTTAAAGCAAATTCGTAGACAGGCGAACGAGCGCTGGGCTATAGTGCGCGTTCACCTGAACACAGTCTGAATTTCATGTTAAGGAACTCCTAAAATGGGTCTGCTCAATTTTTTGCCGCGCGAAGAACAATACTTCGATCTTTTTATTCAAATGACGTTGTACATCTCTTCGGCTGCGCGTGAACTGAAGGAGATGCTGGCGGACAAGAATCGCGATTACGCGGAGTACGCCCGGCGAATAAAAGGTCTCGAGCACGCGTGCGACGAGTTGACGCACAACATTTCCACTAAGCTGAATAAATCGTTCATCACACCGTTTGACCGCGAAGACATTTATCTGATGTCGACCGCGCTCGACGACATTGTAGATCTAATTGACGATGCGGCCCGCGCAATCATCATTTTCGATGTGCATGAGATTACCGACTACGCGCGCGATTTCGCGGACGTTATCGAACGCATGGCGGAGCAACTAAAAGAGATCGTCGCGACGCTCAAACGACCGAAGAACGTGACTCAGCGGCTGGTTGAAATTCACCGGCTGGAAAATGAAGGCGACGACATTTACCACGCGGCCATCGCCGAACTCTTCCACGATGCGCACGATGCATTGACCGTGCTGAAATGGAAAGAGGTCTACGAAAAGCTTGAGGCGGCGGTAGACCGTTGCGAGAACGTAGCTAATATTATCGAAAGCGTCATTATCAAACACACCTAGTAGTCAAAACCCACAAGATGACAACGACTGCTTCCTTCGCCATTTTCATCATCTTCGTTGCCCTGATCTTCGATTACACGAACGGCTTTCATGATGCCGCGAATTCGATCGCAACAGTCGTTTCGACTCGCGTGCTATCGCCTGCCCTCGCCGTGATGTGGGCTGCGGCATTTAACTTCATAGCTTTCGCCATACTGGGAACGCGTGTCGCCAAAACAATTGGCGGCGACCTTGTCCGCATCGAGCTGATTGCCCAGGACGCACGCCTTTACATGCTGCTCGCCGGCGTAATCGGAGCAATAGTTTGGAACTTAATCACCTGGTATGTCGGGCTTCCAACTTCAAGTTCACACGCCCTCATCGGTGGTTACGGGGGCGCCGCCATAACCGCTTACGGTAGTTTCGTGGGCATACTGAAACCTGAAGGTTGGATCAAGACTGTAATCTTCATCGTTGCGTCACCTGTCATTGGAATGTTCCTGGGCTTCTTTTTGATGGTGGCAGTCCACTGGATTTTCAGGCGCTCATCCCCGAGAAACGTTGACAAGATTTTTCGGCGCGGACAATTGCTTTCGGCGGCGGCCTATTCGCTCGGCCACGGAGGCAACGATGCACAGAAAACAATGGGCATCGTTACCGCAGTCCTCGTCGCCGGCGGACTTCTGGGAGCGGGGCCGGGCGGTAAATTGCCGGACATTCCCTTATGGGTTGTGTTAATGGCCCATGGAGCAATCGCTCTTGGCACACTCTCGGGCGGCTGGCGCATTGTGCATACAATGGGCTCCAAGATTACGAAACTTAAACCGGTAGGCGGTTTTTGCGCGGAAACGGCCGGCGCCATCGCTCTGTTTGGAGCAACGCTGGCCGGCATTCCAGTTTCAACTACACATACGATCACTGGTGCGATTATAGGCGTGGGCTCAACACGCCGTCTGTCGGCCGTGAAATGGGGAGTGGCACGAAGGATTGTCTGGGCGTGGGTCTTGACGATTCCGGCGGCCGGATCGATAGCCGCGATTGTATTCTTCGTTTTCTACGGTGTGCATCGCATGGTTCAATAAAGCCTGACCGCATCGGGCAATAATTCTTCGGCCATTTGGCTGCGCGCTGAATTGCCGGTGCAAAGAATCAAGACCTCTTACGATTCCTCATGATTGTTTCCCCGTTTGATGTGGAAGCATAACCGCTTCAGCGTCTTTTGGTAACCAAGGCGCTAACCAGCGAAATAACAATGTCGCTGCCACCGCCCCGTGAGTTGGGCCAGAATAAAGCCCGGCGTATCTAACGGACGAATACCGGCAAAGGTGTCGCTCGCCGAACGGGCCAGCGTCACCGCGGGATTAGCAAATGAAGTGGATGCAGTGAACCAATAAGCCGCGGTGATATAGGCTGCAACCGCAAATGGCACCATTGCAGGCCTGGACCGAACACAGCCCCAAATAACTGCGACAAGTCCGAACGTGGCAACAAACTCGCTGAACATTTGTGCCCATCCTGAGCGAGCGTGATGTGACGCGAAGAAAAGTGGTAGTCCAAACATTAAATGTGCGATGGCGACTCCACTAAAGGCGCCAACGACTTGGGCGATGATGTAGGCAGGAACATCGCGCCACGACAAACCGCCTTGCCAGGCGTCAGTTAATGTTACGGCGGGATTAAAGTGAGCTCCGGAGATTGGGCTAAAGGCCAGGATCAGAGCCAGGAGCGCCGCCCCTGTAGCGGCTGTATTAGCAAGCAAGACTACGGCCAGGTTGCCGCCAGCCAGACGCTCGCCCATGATGCCTGAGCCAACGACGGCAGCCAGGAGCATTGCAGTGCCGACTGATTCTGCGATGACTCGACGGGCCAAGTTCATTGGCCCACGATAGCCCCAGTTTCGTTTTCGATCAAAAGCAATTCGGATGTTTCGAGTTAACAATTTGGGTAGTGGGTCAGTTTGGGTATATCGACCTCTTATTGGAACTGCGGGCGGGTGGAACGCAAGCGATCTCATTAACACCGCTGCTTCAGCCCGGTGGTCAAGTTCCTACAAAAGATTCCTTGAGCCTTTTCCAACGGTTTCTTCTGATCCTCCTGCCATCAAAAACCGTTAGAAACGGTTCCTGTCAATTCCGGTTTGCTATGACCGGGCTGAAGCCGCGGTGCTAATGAGATCGCTTCGCGTCCCCCCGTCAGCGCTCTCAGTAAAAGTGGCGAATCACAGCCACAATTTGCCGAGACGTGCCGACTTGCACGGCGCTGTGCTATCTTTTCCTGCTCCCGATTTGCCCGCGTAGCTCAGTGGATTAGAGCGCTCGCCTCCGGAGCGAGAGGTCGCAGGTTCGACCCCTGCCGCGGGTACCACCTCCCCCATTTCCGTGGCCAAACTGTCATGTCTACCGAGCTTCAGAATCAAGACGACCACCGGCCCACCATCCTTGTCGTGGACGACTTCGACGACACGCGGCTCCTTTTGCGAACCTGGCTGCGCAAAAAAGGCTATCGCGTAGTGGAAGCGGAAAACGGCAATGAGGCCATCGCAAAAGCGCGCGAGATTGCACCGGATTTGATAATTATGGACGTCGAGATGCCGGAGCTTGATGGACTGTCGGCCACGCGCCAAATTCGCGCGCTGAAAGATTCCGCAGAACTGCCAATCGTTGCAGTCTCGGCATACGGCGCGGACCAGTTTCGTGAACAAGCGCTTGCTGCCGGTTGCAATGAATATGTGTCCACCCCATTCGAGCCCGACGAGCTGGAAAGACTTATTCGTTCTCTGATCAAGTAACAATCCGATCATATGATCTTGTCTTTATCATTCCTTCGCCAAAGCTCCTTGTTGCTGGTGGGCACAACTTTGCTTGCGGTTTTGAGCTGCGCAACACAGGTTCCCGCGCAAACCACGCCGTGTTCCTTGAAACTGGCAGAACTTCCGCCGAGTGCTGAGTTGTTTGGCTTTCACCTTGGAATGACAGCGGAACAAGTGAAGGCTCGTTTACCACACATCACCTTCGGCCCGATTGATGACTTTGGTGTATCCAAGACAACGGCCAATCCGGACTTCAATCCCGATCTTGACAAGAGCGCTTTCGCAGGCGTCAGGACGATCTCGCTCGACTTTCTTGATAACCGTCTCAGTTCGCTTTGGCTCGGCTTTGAAAGCTCGTACAAATGGCAAACCATGCCCGACTTTGTCGCCGGGATTTCCCAGTCGCTGCACTTACCCAATGCCTGGGAACCATGGAAATCGCGCGGCAGTCGAATTCGCTGTGCTGACTTTGAAGTCACTCTTTCAATGGTGGCCGGAGGCGTGAGCTTTCACTTGATTGATGAGACGGCTGAGCAAACAATAGCGACGCGGCGCGAGGCAAAATATCAGGAAGCGACAGCCGCCGCGGAAGAAGAGGAAAACGAGATATTAGCGGACAGGCAAAGCAGAGTTTATTATTCGGACGCCTGCCGTCCCGCAACCGAGGTGAAAGAGACGAATCGCCTTCTCTTTAAGACAAGGGAAGAAGCTGAAAGGGCCGGATACAAAGCGGCAAAAAAGTGCCAATAGGTTTAGAAGTAAATCGTAAAGCAAACTGTTAGTTTGCGGCGGCGCGTGACCGCTCAACTTGAAGGATCGCCAATCGACGAAAACTAAGAGTTTGCTTAACAGCACTTAACCCTGAAAAGGAGCCTAAGAATGATAAAAGAATTTCGCGAATTCATTGCGCGTGGCAACGTCATCGATTTGGCTGTGGCAGTAATTATTGGCGCGGCCTTTGGCAAAGTCGTCACTTCACTGGTGGAAGGAATCATCATGCCGCCCATCGGCATGCTGCTTGGTGGTGTCGACTTTGCGAATTTATTTATTGATCTCTCGGGCAAGAACCCGGCCTCGCTGGCCGATGCGCAGGTCAAAGGCTTGCCGGTAATTGCCTACGGTGTATTTCTGAACGACGTCATCAGCTTCCTTATCATCGCCTTCGTTGTCTTCCTGATCGTTAGGGCGATCAATAAGCGCAAGCAGGTGGAAGTGGTCGAACTAACGAAGGACTGTCCTTACTGCGTTTCCACAATCCCGATTGAGGCGACCAGGTGTTCCGGTTGTTGTTCAGACTTGCCGGCTGCGGCGTAACATTCATCGAGAATTAGCTGCATGCGCGAATGCCCCCGTTGCGAGCGTTGTTACGAAGACGACATCCTCGAGTGTCCGGAAGATCAGGCTAAAACCAAGACTACCTTGCCTGGCCCGGCGCTACTCTCGTCGCGTTATCTCCTCGAGAAACGTCTGGGGCGCGGGGCGATGGGCCAGGTTTATCTGGCTCGCGATCAGAATCTCGTCACGCGCCGCGTCGCGGTAAAGACAGTCCGGCCTGACATACTCAACGACGAAGACTTGCAGGAAGGCGAAGCGATTGCGCGCTTTGAACGGGAGGCACGCGCCGCTGCTTCCATTCGCCATCCAAACGTGGTTGACGTCACCGACTTTGGCAAGAGCGCGGACGGCGTCTTCTTTCTGGTGATGGAATACGTCGACGGCGAAAGTCTTTATCAGCTGCTGCGCCGCGAAGGCACGCTCGATCTGCAGCGAACGATCACCATCCTCGGTCAGGCCGTTGCCGGTGTGGAAGCCGCTCACGACGAAGGCATACTGCATCGCGATTTGAAGCCGGCGAATATTTTCCTCATGCAAAAGCGGAGGCCGGCAGGCGGCAGCATGGCCGACGGCTTTGTTAAGGTGGGCGATTTTGGTCTGGCAAAGATCGTCAGCGCGGACCGCTCGGAAGCAACTTCTGAAAGTGGTCCACAGTCGCGCGGCATAATCGGCACGCCTGAATATATGGCTCCCGAACAGATGCAGACGGGCGTAACGCTAGATACGCGCGCCGACATCTATGCGTTGGGAGCGATTGCCTATCACATGTTGGGCGGCCGTCCGCCGTTTATCGGCGACCTGACTCAGCTTGTGGCGCAAAAGCTAATGCAAGCGCCGCCACCGTTATCGACGCTGCGGTCGGATATTTCTGCTGAAGTTGACAAGGCAATTATGCATGCGCTCGAACGCGAGCCGCAGGCGCGTCCGCAAAATGCCGCTGAATGGTTTGAGGAACTCAATGCTGCCATCAGCAAACGACCGGAAACTCCGCAAAACGCGGAATCTCCTTTAATCGTTATGGCGCCGCAAGGTTCGGAAGTTTACGTTGACGACGAGCGTCATGGCAGCGTTGGCCGCTCGGGACGCGTCGTGCTGCGCTCAATCGTTCCGGGCCGGCACGTGCTGCGGGTGTCGCGTACAGGCGAAGTTGATGACGAACGAATAATCGAAGTCCGCGCCGACGGCATCGAGCAAATCATTCAGGCCCAGTTTAAAAGTGCGGCGGGCAGCGAGCACCTTTCGCCCTCGCGCGGCGGCAGTTTGGATAGCCGAACAGGCGCCGCGGTGAGCGCTCCACACGTAGTTGCCTGCACGCAATGCGGGTCGCGATTCGCGGAAGGAATAAAATTCTGCGGACGATGTGGAAATCGTTCGTTTGAGCGCGTGGGCACGAGCGAACTCAACCAAGCGGCCCTCGGCAGTCAACCAGTTGGCGCTGCGGCGACGGTACCTTGCCCGCGTTGCCACACGCAGTATCCGGCGGGCATTCGTTTCTGCGGCAAGTGTGGCATCCCCATTGGCGCGGCGTCGCTCGATTGGCGTCCGCCGCGTTCGGTTGAAGTTGTTTGCAAATCCTGCGGCACCTCGTACGCGCCTGGTACCAAATTCTGCGGGCGCTGCGGCAAGCCACTGAATGCTTAAGTTTGGCAGTGTCCCGGTTTGAATAATCTCTGTTCCCCTCTCCGGCTGGGAGAGGGGTTAGGGGAGAGGGCTTATGGGCGCCTAAAACCACCACCCCGACCCTCCCCCAAACGGGGAGGAAGAAAGTCCAGCCTTTGAGCCTCCACGCCCTTTCCCTATAATGATTGTGTTCCTGGGCGTAGTCGGCAAATCTTCGTCGCTCTTTCGAATCGGTCGCACATCAACAAATGAAAATCTGCCCTAGTTGTAATCGCACTTATACCGATGCGTCGCTAAACTTCTGCCTCGAAGACGGCACGCCGCTGGTAAACGAAGCAGCGCGCGGCGCGGAGCCAAACGCGACCGTCAGATACACCGAAATCCGCGACACGAATCCACCGAAAACGGAGATCTATCCGTCGTTTCCGCCGGCAAGCAGTCCCTCCGCGCCCGCATCGCAACCGCCGCAATGGGCGCCGCTGCCCGCCTCCGTTCCCGCCGTAGTTGCGCGGAAGAAATCCAGTGCGATCTGGTGGATTGTGGGCGGCGCCGCCGTCGTCAGCGTCATAGCCATCGGCCTGGTGATCATGGCGATAGTGCTGGCGAGCATGAATTCGAATACGAACAACAGCAAAAACACAAATACGAATTCGCGGGTCGTTAACCGAAACGCGAATGTAAGCACAAACTTAAATGGCAACGTTTCGAACGTAAACTCTGACGCCAATCTGCCGCCTCTCGTCATTGATGATTTCTCGACAGCAAAATGGGGCACCGGCAACTACGACTATGGCGACATCTGGTACGACAACGACGAATACCACATGCGCTCGAAAGAGAAGACGTACCTTGTCATGTATGCGCCGTCGGATGAATACAACACCGGCAATGCAACCATCAAGGTAACTGCGCGCAGCGTTGACGGCACGGCCTCAGCCACCGGCTACGGTTTGATTGTGCACGGCGAAAGATCAAAGGCGGGCGATTTGGAAGATTATGCGCTTTTGATTTATACGGGCACCGATCCGCAGTACGAAGTTATCAAACATAAAGGCGGACAGCAGACGACGGTTGTGCCGTGGGTGAAATCGAGCGCCGTCCGCACCGGCACCAACACGAACCAGCTTGAGGTGCGCGCGCGGGGCCCGGAGCTTTCGTTCTATATCAACGGCCAATACGTCGATAAGATTACGGATACGGAAAACTTCAAGCGCGGCCTGGTCGGGCTCTACACCAGCGAT
This sequence comes from Blastocatellia bacterium, assembly GCA_013697915.1. Classification (GTDB taxonomy): domain Bacteria; phylum Acidobacteriota; class Blastocatellia; order Pyrinomonadales; family Pyrinomonadaceae; genus PSRF01. The sequence goes on from JACCVY010000114.1 coordinate 10,213, forward strand.
GCAACGGAAGTGGCTTTCGATGATCTCGAGATCAAAAGATAGCCTTCGCGGCTGTGCACAAAAAGATTCAAGAGCGGGGGCGAGCCCGCCTTCTCGACCTTGAGACTCTCGGACTTGCTCGATTGCTTTAACGTTGAAAGCCTCCGGCAGCGATCACAACCTCAACTCTGATCAGCTCGAGGTTAGGAAGGTGGGCTTGCCCCCGCTCTTTTGCGCGGCCGAGTCACGTTTTTTTGCAAAGCCAGTCTTCGCTTTCGTTTGAAACCTAATGCAAGTCAACTTAAAAGTATTAGCCGGCCCTTACAAAGACCGCGTCTTTTGCTTCACTCAACCTGACACTTTTCTCATCGGCAGGACCAGCGACTCGCATCTTTATCTTCCCGACGATCGTTTCTTTTCTCGTCACCATTGTCTGCTCGAAATTTCGCCGCCCCACTGCTTGCTGCGCGATTTGGGCTCGACCAACGGAACATTTGTGAACGGCAGCAAAGTTTCCGAAGCCGCCCTCGAGAATGGCGACAAAATTCAGGGCGGTGAAACTGTGTTGCTGGTTGAAGTGGTTTCGGGTGAGACAGCGGACAACTCACAGCCACTTGTTGCCTCTGCAAAACCAATCATCGTAGCGGTGCAATGTATAAATTGCGGCCGCAGTGAACAGGCCCAGGCGGCAACTTCCGACGAGCACTTAACTTTTTTATGTGAAGATTGCCGCGCAGAACTGAGAAATACCCCCCAGCCAATTCCCGGATACGAGATGATTCGCGTTCTCGGTCGCGGTGGCATGGGTTGCGTGACGCTCGCCCGCGATCAAAAAACCGGCCGCGGCGTGGCCATCAAAACGCTCTTGCCCGAGTTTGCTGTAAGCGATAAAGCAATGCGCCGCTTCCTGCGCGAGGTCGATGTGGCGGCGGCGCTCAAGCATCCGAACATTGTCGAGTTCATTGATCGCGGCGTGCATAACGGCGTGGTTTATCTGGTAACGGAATTCGTCGACGGCGCCGACGCCGCAAAACTTGCTGACTCGCGCGGCGGCCATCTGTCTCCGGAAGACACCATCTCAATCATCACCCAGGCGCTCGATGCGCTGTCACACGCGCACGACCACGGCTACATTCATCGCGACATTAAGGATCAAAACATCCTGGTGCGGAGTTCAGGCAATGAATTGTCGGCAAAGTTAACCGACTTTGGACTGGCGAAAAGCTTTACGCAATCAGGCATGAGCGGAGTGACGATGGCAGGTGAGATGGCAGGCACGCTCGCCTATATGCCACCCGAGCAGCTGAAAAACTTTCGCGATGTGAAACCGCAGTCGGACCTCTATGCGGTGGGCATGACTGCATACAGTTTGTTCAGCGGCAAACTCGCACTGAACATTGGCCGGAAGACCAGCATGTCGGAAACCATCAAGGCGATCTTTGAGCAGCCGGCGATTCCTCTGCGCGAGCGCGCGCCCGAAGTGTCCGCAACCGTTTGTGAGATCGTAGATCGCGCTCTCGTCAAAAATCCTGAGGAGCGCTGGCAATCCGCCAAGGCCATGCGCAATGCGTTGATGCATGCGGGTTGAAAGGTAGTCCTCGAGCTACTGACTATAGGTTCGCACAAGAAGTGGAAGTTTAGGTCAGTTGCTTGCGGCTCTGCCGCCTTCCGTGCGGTAAGCCTATGGCTTACCGGGGGAACGCTACTTTGTCCGAGGCTACGCCTCAACCTTTGTTGCATGGTAAGAGTTCAACGGACAGGCACAGCCTTAAGAAAAATTCTCTTTCCGGTAAGCCGCAGGCTTACCGCACGGAATGCGGCCAAGCCGCCTATTTTTTTCCGGGGAGTCCGGTCAGCCTGCGCTTTTTGCGGGCCTTCTCACTTAATTCTTTACATCCCTGGCTCAGCAAACGCATAATACTGGCCCACACCGGCCAAGAGCCGGTGAGCGTGTCTTAGGGGTAGCAAAAGTTTCGAGTTTCGAGTTCCTAGTTTCGAGTTTTGTCGAACTCGCCAGGAGAACTGCTTATGAGATCCATCTGGAAAGGCCACATTCGTTTCCTGCTCGTCGCCATTCCCGTTCGCATCTATAACGCGATCGAGACGGCCGAAAAAATCCAGTTTAATCAACTGCACCGCGAAGACTATGGTCCAATCGGGTATGACAAGCGCTGCAAGAAATGCCAGCAGGTGGTAACGAACGATCAGATCACCAAAGGCTATCAGTACGAGCCGGACCGCTATGCGATCATCGAGCCCGAAGACATTGCCAAGGTAAAGATTAAAACCACCAAAGCGGTTGATATCATTGGCTTCGTCGACAGCGAAGAGATTCCGCGGACGTTTTACGATTCGCCTTACTTCGCCGGCCCGGATGGACCAGTATCGGAAAAACCTTATGCGTTGCTGCGCGAAGTGATGAAGCAGACCGGCAAGGTTGCCATTGGCAAAGTCGTGCTGCGCGATCGCGAAGACCTGGTGGCAGTTTTCCCCCTGGAGAACGGGCTGGTGTTGCAGAAGCTTCACTATCCTCATGAGTTGAGAAGCATGAAAGACGTGCCCGAAATTGACGGCGCTACGAAACTCGACAAGAACGAGTTGAGGCTGGCGACTACGCTGGTTGAACAGATGGTCACGACCCTGTCTGAGATCGACACGGCCGATCAGTATCACGAAGCGCTCAAGAAACTTATCGAGTCCAAGATCAAAGGCAAGAAAGTTGTTGAATTTGAGGTTGAAGAACTGCCCAGACTTGATATCATGAGCGCGTTGAAAAAGAGCTTGCAGGCTTCGAGCCGCAAACCAATGGTCAAGGCCGCACCGGCGGCTTCTAAAAAGAAAGCGCTGACGCTGGTCAAGTCCGTTGCGAAAGCAAAACCGGCAAAGAAGCGCAAAGCGTCGTAAGGTTTTGTAGCGCAAACTGTCAACTTGGCATTGAGTGCCGGCGCAGCGCCGCAAACTAACAGTTCGCTATGCGCAGTTTGCTTTACAGTTTTAAATGAACGAAAACAGCAAGAAGGTTTTATCGTTTCCCTCACGTGTTCCCGCGAAAGCGGACTATCAACGCGTCAAGGCCAGCTACTCCGTCGGCGAAATCAAACAACTCTTCGGCCTTAGCGAGCGCACCATCCGCCGTTGGACTGAGCAAGGCATCATCCAGGGCACTCCCGGAACAAACAACGAGTTAAGCTACGACTTTCAGGCGCTGACACAGTTTCGTCGCGTGCGCGAACTGCGCGCACAAGGCCAAACCATTCGCCAGATCGAGGCGGAGCTTCAGGGCCAGCTGCATCTCTTTCGTGGCGCCGAGCGCGGCAGGGTTTCGCGGCTGCTAACCCCGTTTGAGGAAGCTCTGTTGCTGCATGAGCAGGGCGACGTGAAAGCAGCAGAGTCGTACCAGGAAGCGATAAACGACGGCGACAACGTTGCTGAGGCCTATTGCAACCTCGGCATCATCAACCTCGAGCTGGCCCAGCTTGGGAAAGCGCTCGACAACTTTACCCTCGCGCTGAAGCACGAGCCGCGGCATGTGGAAGCGCATTACAACCTCGGCAATCTTTATTACGATGCCGGCGAGCTTTCCCTCGCGCGGCTACACTACGAAGCTGCTTCGCAGATTGAGTCGGGTTTCTCGCTCGTTTACTTTAACCTCGCGCTTGTTTACCACCGGATTGGGGACCTGGCGTCGGCGTTGTCGGCACTCGAAAGATACAAGCAGCTTGCTCCCGACGACGAAGAGATAGAAGCAGTGGACCAGTTACTCAAAGTTATGCTGGAATCCCGCTCGCCTCGTCGTTAAATCCGATTTTCTAAGCCATTTGCCAAAAAGCCCGCTGGCCGCGATTCACGATTCACCATTTACGGTTTTTAGTGCTGGCCCAAACGGTCCATGTAGTTTACAATCCCGCCCTCTCCCGTTTTATTCGAAAGATCCAGATTTCAGGAGGGTCCCCTAATGCCCCAAATAAAGTGTCGCATACTCTGCATCGACGATCATGAAGACGCGTCGGAGATGATGAAGCTCATTCTGTCTCACGAAGACTATGAAGTCGTTACGGCGGTCACCATTGGTGAAGCCCTCGAACTGGCTACCGCTTCAGAATTTGATCTTTATGTGCTTGATCGACATCTGCCGGACGGCAGCGGCCTGGAGTTGTGTCAGAAGCTAACTCAACTAAGACCGGGCGTGCCGTGCATCTTTTACAGTGGCGACGCCTACGCGATTCATCGTTCCGAGGCAATGGCCGCCGGCGCGCACGATTACATAGCCAAACCCGATATCGATAAGCTCATCGACAAAGTTAACCAGGTACTTGCGGAGCGTGAGTGCGCGGCGGCTAGTTAAAGCCGTTGAAGAGTCGTCAAACTCGCTTTTCTGGTTCCTGTTCCAAAAACTTCTTCCATTGCCAAAAAAAGCGGCTGGCCATTTCGGCTGGCCGCTTTTCTTTTGACTCGCTCACATCAAGACCAAGGGAGTGTCAGAAGTTGGAAGCGAGAAACTGCCGACTCTTGATTGCGGCCGAACCCTCATGCTTATACTTAGTTGGTCGAAAAGGAGATTCTCATGAATGAAAAAAAGACTGCGCTTAAACGAACGTCACTGATCGCCGCTGCGTTACTTCTGGCCGTGGTCTCAATTGCTGTGGTGAAAACGGCCGGGCAAGATGGCGCAAAAGCAGGCGAAGTAGCTGCCAGTGAGCAGTGGGAGTATTTGGCGGTCGCGGGTCCGAGCACTACCAACTTTACACCTACAGGTAATCCGCGCATGCGCAAGGAACCGTCGGTGCCGTTTGCACGTGAGGCGTTTGTACTGGAACAGCACCTGGACAAGCTCGGCGCGAATGGATGGGAGTTAGTGTCAGTGGCAGGACCACCCACCGATCCGGCGTACTACTTCAAGCGTCGGAAATCGTAACTCTTCCCTTGCGAAGGTTAATGTCGCCGTCAGATGATTAATTGAACAAGTAATCACTGTGTGGTGGTGGGTCAGTTTCGTTGCATATGTCCGATAAACTTTAGGAGACTCTGAACAAGTTGGTGAAAGTCTGCGCTGAGCCCGCGAAGTGCGGCGAG
>JACCVY010000115.1 GCA_013697915.1 Blastocatellia bacterium
GCCAACAGCAGCGCCAGCAAACGATTGAATGCGGCGGATCTAATCATCATTCGGTAATAACTTCTTTTCGCCATGGTTGTTCAGATGTCGCAATAACAATCAGCGTTGTGAAGACGAGCGCGTTTACCAGCATGTGCAGTCCAAAGTCCACCAGGCTGTGTACGGCCACGCCCGCGATGCCGATGCAGGCTCCTAAACAAGCGGCGCGCCGCAGACGTTCGGACGAACCCAAATTCGCTCTTGCCTTTTTTGCGACGGCGACCAGGAACCAAACTCCAATAGCAAATCCCACTACTCCACCGCTGGCCAGTAGTTCGAGATACTCGTTATGTGCTTCCTGCGGTGTTAAGGTGCCAGAACCATCGTGAAATGCGGGTACGGCCACCCAGTAGGCGCCCATGCCGACGCCGAGCACCGGATGGGCCGCAAACATTTTCAAAGTCATGGCCCACGTTTCGTTTCTCTTTACCTTTTGATGTAACTCGGTATTATCCCCGGCCAATTCTGTTCGCGACTGCTCGATGCGCGTTGCCAGCTGCTCACCGCCGAGATACAGGGTTCCGAACACTACACCGCAGACCAGGACGAGAAACAAGCCAATCCGCACCGGTGAAGACTTAAATATTCCGAGTACTTTGGATGTTGATTCACTACCAGCCGCATTTGCTCCCGGAGCTGCGCGACCACTCTGCAGAACGCCGCTAACAAGAAAGGCTGCCACGATGATTTGCGCCAGCATCGCGATCAGCCCCCCTCTGGAATTGCAAAGGACTAAGGCAGTCCAAACAGGAATCAACGCAGCCAGGTAGAGCAGCACCTGGTCCCTTTTTACGCCACCGCCGAGAACCATTCCCAGAGTTAGACCGAGGGCCATCTCCATTAGAAAGGCAAAATGGTTTCGATTAATAAACTGACCATAACCCTGGTCCATCTGAAGCAACGGTAAACCAAATCCCAGGCTGTGTTGCGTTGTTTGGCGGACAACTCCAAAAACCGCACTCGCAACCGCGATCGCAATAACTAAATTGATCACAATACGCAGCCGGCGCGTAGTTGATAAGTAACGGAATAGCAACAAACCACACAACACTAGCGCGGAAAGCTGGAGCGCAAAGAACCTTGTCTCATATGGATCGACGCTGATGGTGCGCCAGCTCGGCGTCGCGATGCCGCTAATTTGTCCATTGCCCAGGGAAATAGTTTGCAGGAAAGAGAATATAACCAGCACAGCCGCCGGCATGATTATTGACCAACCGGCCGTGACCCAGGCACCACTCAGATATCCTTCAATTAACCAGAGAATACCCAAAGAAAAGGCCGCGCATACAAAGAATGCTTTCCACCATGCTTCCGCGGTTCCATAAGGGATCGCAGCTATGACCAGTAGTGCCAGCAGCCCCGCAAATACCAAAATCCCCAACACTCGAGCAAGACGCAGCTTGAACGTTGCCGGAGCGACGGACATTCTTTCGGCGGTTTCAGCCTGGGACATTAACCGGCGACTTTTCCTGCAGTAACGGGTAAAGAAAGCTTGTCAAAACCGGAATGCTTTGGTTGCACTCCAAGAATCCGTTCGGCGGCCTCTGAAAGTTCGGTCTGCAGCAAGCTCGCCAGATAGTTCATGTCCAGCAGCAACGGTGGCCCAACCAGCGGACGATATAGATTCATCCAACCCCACTCGCCATTTGCCGTGGCCAGCGGCAAGCGAAAGCACCAGTGGTCGCTTGAGCCAATCACATCTTCGACGCTAATTCCCTCGCCTGCCCATGACCAGGCAATGCGGCCATTGACAAATTCAAGCTCCTCTCGGCTTCCCCTTTTCCTGGCCTGCGTGAACGCACGTTCATTCGCCGCCGCATGGCTCACTTGGCCGATTTGCGCATTGGCATACGCAAACTCTTCAAACTCGAGCATGTTTCCAACAGCTTCGAACATCTCATTGAGACTGCGCGCCTTAGTTAATGCCAAACTGGCGCGTCGCACGCGAATGTTGTTGGCAACCCGAACTCGACGATCGCCCACCGTTCGTTTCATGCCGGCGCGTAATTCATCGACCTCGTGATAGCGCAGGTGGCCAACGGCAATGATGACCGCTACCGCGATGACAAACAGCACCAGCCCAGTGACCGGTGACGACGTCTTCGTAGAAAGTGCAGCCAAAAGTCCAAACACCGCGCAGACAGCGTAAAGGATCATCACAACCCGACGTTGAGACCAACCGCGCGCCAGCAGCATGTGATGAATATGTTCGCCGTCGCCCTGGAAAAGAGGCCGCCCGCTTATTAATCGTCGGGCCATGGTCATGCCGGTATCGACAACCGGCAAACCAAAAGCGAGGATTGGCGTGATCACGGCTACAGCCGTTGTCGCTTTTTGGGCGCCCAGAACGGATAGCGAAGCAAGCAGGAAACCGACGAAAAGAGATCCTGAGTCTCCCAAAAATATTGAAGCCGGATTAAAGTTGTAACGCAAAAATCCGGTCAGCGATCCGCAAAGCACGAGTGCTACTACAACCATCAGCGGGTTTTCCCCAGCCAGCGAAACTACGAGGATGACCAGCGATGAGAAAAGGGCCGCACCTGGCGCTAGTCCATCGATCCCATCGATCAAGTTGAAAGCGTTTGAAATTCCCACCAGCCAAAAGACAGTGATAAAGAATCCAATAGCGGGATGAAATTGGACGGCCCCGACAAAAGGAATCCCCAGAACTTCTATCCTTCCGCCCATCGCATAAAACAAGGAGGCGATTAGTCCAAGCGCCACAAACTTGACGACGGCGTTGGTGCCGCGCAAGTCGTCGTAAACGCCAAGCAGCAGTACCAGCGTTGAAGGAATCAGGATACTGAAGATTTCAGAAGTGTGCGGCCGAAGTGAATCGGTAAGCAGATTCGAAACAAGTGGCAAGACCGAAAGGGACAAGATGAATGACGCAAAGATCGCAATGCCGCCGAGTCGCGGAATCGCGCTCTTGTGCACCCGGCGTCCGTCTTGCGGTACATCCAGGAGTTTGAAACGTTGGCAAAGTCGGCGGATGAGCGGCGTGATAATCAGCGCCGACACAGTGGCTATTAGGAAAAGCGCAAAATAGGTTTTCAAGGGGGCGACCTCTACTGGTTATTTCGTGAGTGGGAACCGATCAACTTGAGCGGCCCGCCAAAATGCGGCCGTCAGCGATCGGTTTTGTTAACGGAGTCTCTTCCGGCTTTTGTGACTCCAGTAAGCTTATCATTCTTGGCAATAACGCATGCCGGGAAAATGCACTGGCAATTTGAGCAATAGGCCGTTGTTTTACTTCCAGCCTGTTATTACGTGCCGTTACAATATGTTGAACTGCCATTCCAACATCGCCATGAGTGGCCAGGTATGCTGGACGGCTGGCATCGAGCTGCGCCGCTATTTCGCTAACGTGGCTTTCTGTTGGCCCTATGTAAAGGAACGGAGTGCCAACCCTCAATATATTATAAAGTTTGCATGGATGCACAATTCCAACAAAAGCCTCGCCCATCACCACGGTGTGGAGATCTGCCGCGGACAGCGACGCGGAGAGGGTCTCCGCGCTCTGATATGGAAGGCACCACAGGTTAGTCAGCGCGTGGTGGGCGGCAAACTGCCGCACCTTTTCCTGTTCACTGCCACCGCCGACAAATAAAAACACGATGTCTTTTCGAGTAGATAACTCCCGGGCAGCTTCCATCAACGTATGCAGCGGGTGACAGGGGCTGTGGTTGCCCGCGTACATTACGACGAAAAAATCTGTCAGCCCGTGTTGTTGCCGGAAGACTTCCCTGCCGGCTTGATCAAAGTTGACCTGATCGTCGTGGGCCCAGGGCGGAAGGACTGTGACCAGTTCGGGTCGCACTCCCTTGGCAACAATGCGACTCTTCATGAAGTGGTCCAGGGCGATAATGCCATCGGCATGGTCCAGGCTCGACTTCAGCAGCGCTGCGAGTAATTTTGCGGGCAGAGAATTTTCCTGCAACCAGCCGGCTGCGATCGCTTCGTCGGGATTCAGGTCCATGACCCAGAAGAAAAACTTTCCACCTTTCAGGCGAACAAAAAGTGAACCAAGATACGAGATGAGCGGGGGAGAGGTTAAAGCTACGGTGACATCAAAGCGTGGTAAGCGCAGCAATTGCCATGAGCAGTTAATCAGAAAGCTTGCAAAGTTAATTGCCCGGCGGGGCCTGCTCTTCTTGCCCAATGCCAGCGACGGAATGCGGATAATGTTTATGCCACGCCAGCTTTCGCGTCGCGGAAAACGTTTTGACGGATCGTCGTAGCCCCTGTCGCTAGCGATAACGGTGACGTTATGACCAGCCTCGGTGAGTCCGACAGCCAGATCCGTAAGCTGCTGGGCCGTGGCCATCACGTCTGGGTAGAAACACTGATTTAGAAGCAGGAAGTTCATTTAAAGATAGTGATGAGTAATGAGTGATGAGTGATGAGTGATGAGTAATTAGTTCGGTTGATGAAGGTTGCTTAGATGTTTGCGTCCCTTCTCTTCTCAACCGATACTCGAAGTCCGCCGAGTATCTGTCCCACTTCAGTAGCTTGATTCATCAAGTCCTCGAATTGAGGTGGCTCTAGATAGCCAACGTCCAACGCGACATATAGTTGAGTTCGGAGCTCAGCGCAAGAGCCTTTCGCAATCGACAGAAACTGATGAAATTCACCAGGCCTGCCACGCTCAAATCCTTCAGCAAGATTCGACATGCTAGATACTGCAGCTCGGCGAATCTGATCTTTGAGGCCGAAATCTCTTGAGAAAAGACCCCGATTCGTAACCTTGTAAATCTCGGAAGTAAGTTTTCTCGCCTTTTGCCATGCTATGAAATCTTCGAACCGTCCAATTTTCTTTGCCATCTTCGTTCCTTTCCAGGGTGAGTCCGACCGGTTTATTGGAAGCGGCATTGCAGAAAACTCATCACTCATTACTCATCACTCATTACTCTTAAAGTACCTAACCGTTTTTGTGAGCCCTTCATTCAAGGCGATGGTCGGATTCCAACCAAGCAGAGTTTGCGCTCTCGTAATGTTTGGCTGGCGCTGTTTCGGATCATCCTCGGGCAACGGCAAGTACTCAATTTCAGATTTCGAACCACACATCTTGATCACTTCGTCCGCCAGTTGCCTGATCGTAAATTCACCAGGGTTTCCCAGGTTAACCGGCTCATGAACATCTTCGACATTCATTAGTCTGATCAGCGCCTCAACCAGATCGTCCACGTAACAGAACGAACGCGTCTGCTCTCCCGAACCATAAAGCGTCAGCGGCTGACCGCGCAGGGCTTGCACAATAAAGTTTGAAACAACCCGGCCGTCGTCTTCCAGCATGCGTGGTCCATAGGTGTTAAAGATTCTGGCGATGCGTGTATCGACGTGATTCTGTCGGTGGTAGTCCATCATCAGCGTTTCCGCAATGCGCTTCCCTTCGTCGTAGCAGGACCGCAGGCCAATCGGATTGACGTTGCCCCAATACTCTTCGGTTTGCGGATGAAGCAGCGGATCACCATAAACTTCCGATGTCGACGCTTGCAGGATGCGGGCGCGCACGCGTTTCGCCAGTCCGAGCATATTGATCATGCCCATGACGCTGGTCTTCACTGTCTTCACCGGATTGTATTGATAGTGAATAGGCGAGGCCGGACAAGCGAGATTGTAAATCTGATCCACTTCCAAAAGGATCGGTTCAATGACGTCGTGGCGAATTAATTCGAAGTGATGATTGTCGAGCAGCTTCAGGATGTTCACGCGCCGCCCAGTAAAGAAGTTGTCGAGACAAAGAACGTCGTGCCCTTCGCCAAGGAGCCGTTCACACAAATGTGATCCGATAAATCCGGCGCCGCCTGTTACAAGTATTCTCATGATTTTAAGTGCGGAGTACTGAGTACTGAGTGCTAATTACTAATGTAGCGATCGAAATGCTGCAAAGAGAAGTTTCAAGATAGATCAGACTGCAGGTCGGGAAGGGTGGCTTGCCCCCGCTTGCATTGAATGCCTCTCAATCTCAGCGGGGGCAAGCCGCCCTTCCCAACCTGTTAGGACACGTTGCTAGAATCTAAGTTGCGTCTCACTGCGTGGTTGCCCAGATACAAAACATCCATCTTCGTTTTCAGGAAGCAATCAATAGCGTGCGCGGGCGAGCAAACCACCGGCTCGTTTTCATT
>JACCVY010000159.1 GCA_013697915.1 Blastocatellia bacterium
AGGGGAATTATGCCCTTGACATAGGAGCAACAAGGTGTAGTATGTGGTCGGGAAGGAAGCCTGACCATGAATATCGACTTGACTGATCCTATTTTCAACAACGAAGAAGCCGCTAGGAAGCATTTTGAGGCGTCGCGCTGGCCCTCTGGCCCGATATGCCCGCATTGTGGCGTGATCGGCAATTCGGTCGAATTGAGGGGCAATAGCACGCGGCCTGGCCTCTATAACTGCCGCGATTGCGACAAGCCGTTCACTGCGATGATAGGAACGATCTTCGAGCGGTCACATATCCCGATGCACAAATGGCTCCTTGCTATGCGGCTCATGTCCTCGTCGAAAAAGGGGATCAGCGCGCATCAGCTTGGCCGCATGCTTGGCTTCGGTTCCTACCGCACTGCTTGGTTCATGGCGCATCGTATTCGGGAGTCCATGAGGGAAGTGCATCCTGAGAGTGCTGGCCCCCTCGGCGGCGAAGGCAAGACGGTCGAAATCGACGAAACTTTTGTGGGCGGTAAGGAGAAAAACAAGCACCGCAACAAGCGTAAGCATATCGGCACGGGCGGCGCTGGCAAGGAAGCGGTGTTCTCTCTTGTCGAGCGCGGCGGCAAGGTTCGCTCTCACCACATTCCGGCCGTCACCGCGAAGAATCTGCGTCCGATCGTCGAGGCGCAAATTCACGGCGCTACCTACGTCATGACGGACGAAGGCGCCGTAGCTAAAAATCTCAGCGGTGGATTTGCCTTGCACGGTTCGGTCAATCACAGCATCGGCGAATATGTCCGCGGCGACGTCCACACGAACACGATTGAAGGCTACTTTTCCGTCTTTAAACGCGGGATCATCGGCACGTACCATCATCTCAGCCAGCAGCATCTAAAGAGGTATTTGGCCGAGTTTGATTTCCGCTACAACGAGCGCGCTGCCCTAAATGTCACGGACGCCGAGCGCGCTGAAAAGGTACTGCGCGGCGCGGTTGGCAAGCGGATGACCTATCAAGAAGCTAACGGAAAAGGTGCCTAGAAAACCGACTAGGGTTTCACGGGGACGACGTGGTTCTGAGCCGCCTGACCCGAGACAGTTGGCTTTTGATTTCGACGTTGCCCAGGTTGATAAGTAGCGCGCGGTTGCGGCGGTCTGTTGAGCATGTGTTTCAACAGTTCTTCGCTGCGGCGCGCGGTTTCTTCGGGGCTATATTGATCATCTTCGACAGATTTTGGCATCAAGGCGCAATATCTGGTATGAGAGAGTGGGTTCCGACGATAGAGCTAGCCTCATTCCCCATAGAGGAGCAAGAAGCTATATGGAATCTTAATTTAGCGCTTTCTAGCCTGAACAACTACCTCAAAGATTTTCAAGCAGCGCTAGCGCTGTTTGATTTCTGCGAATCCCAATGTCAGGCGCTCCAAGAACGTCGTGAACCAATACCGCGCAATTGGTTAATGCCTTGGCAGTTCATTGCTGGACGCGATGGAGCAATGACCATTTTCCATTTCGGTAAGACCATAGAATCCATCAAAGAGTCGGGTTTTTTTGGCTGTCCAACCCTCAAAGCAAAGATAGACCATGCACAGCTCAGAATAGGCGCAAAACTTTTTCGCCAATGGTTTCGTGATTTTGAGCGCGTTCGCCATTCAGTAGCGCACGCAGCAGAACTGCAGAAAAATCAAGAATCCCGCAAACGAAATTCAATGCGAGGGGCATCAATGCAAAATGTATTAGTTGGACGCAACTTTCAAAACACGCATGGCGGTCGAATTCTATCCTATGAAATAGGGCAAACGACTATGACGAGATTGAAGAGAACCCAAGATCAATTTTTCGCACCGTTCAAAGAGTTTGATCAATTTTCGGAGTTTTATCAATCTCCGCCAGCACCTTGACCGCTATGGCCCTCAGATCAAATGTCCCGTCGATCAATGTCCGCTGCCCTTCAGTAGGTGCGCCTTCTACCAAAGCGCCACGACTCCGTTTCATGGCGCGATAGATTGCGCGTGAAACCCGTAATTCTTTTCGACTATAGGCACGAAACGTGGAGGCGCTCATAGCGCCCCTGCGTCACGCCGGCCTGTCGCTAGTAGTCTACATCTAGTCAGTCCTATGTCAAGGGCATAATTCCCCTTACAAGATCGCCCGATGCGGTTTGGGTGGAACCCAGGGAATGGCACCTCCTGGAAACGCTCGCGCCGCATTTGCAGCGCGCGGCCGCGGTCCATGCCCTGCTTGCCCGGACGAGAGCAACAGCGAACTCGCTCTCCGCGGCCGCCGGTTTCGCCGTCTTTGTCTTGACCGGGGATAGCCGGGTCCTCTTCGCCAACTCCAAGGCCGAGGACCTCGTGCGGCGTCAAACGGGCTTGCGGTATGAACGCGGGCAGCTTGCGGCCATGACCCCTGCGCTCACCCATCGCCTGCACGCGCTCGCGCGCGCAGGATCGCGGCCCGGAGGGGCCGAAGGCGATATTGGCGGCACCCTTGAGCTTTGCCGCGGCGAAACTTGCCCGCCGCTTCTCGCCCACGTCATCCCGCTCGCCGCCAACCGCGCGGCGGCGGTCTTCGATATCGACCGGCCGGCCGCCGCCGTCTTCGTCGTCGATCCCGCCGCCGGCCTTGGCGTCCAAATCCAGCGCTTTGCCGCAAGATTCGGGC
>JACCVY010000167.1 GCA_013697915.1 Blastocatellia bacterium
GATCTTCTCTTACTCGAGATCTCTATCTCGAGCTGTCGGTGTTGGCCGCGATGAATGACAGCCAAAGACAGCGACTAAAAATAATGGCCGAGCGCTTCAGTGAGTGGCTCGAAGCCATCAACTACTCGCCGAAAACCAGAGTCAACTACACCCGCGACGTGAAAGTCTTTCTTGATTGGCTCAGTGACAACACTTCGATCAACTCCATCGCTGATGTCACGCCGGCACACCTGCAGCAATATCAGATCGCGCTCTACAACTTCACCTGGGAGCGCGGGTATCCTGCCCGCCTCGACTCACAGAACCAGGCCGCTCTCGAGGAACAAACACAAGCAGCTAAAGAAGAACCAAAGCGCCTCAGCGTCGGCACACAAGCCAACCGTCTGGCGGCGGTGCGCAAGTTCTTCTCCTGGCTTCTGAGCGAACAACAGATCGCCTACAACCCAGCTTCGACTTTGCAGCTGCCAAAGCAACCGCATCGGCTGCCGCGCGGCGTGCTTACGAAATCAGAAGCGCGTCGATTGATCGAAACAACGCCCACCACGAAGCCGCGGGACATTCGCGATCGCACGATCCTGGAAGTGCTCTACGCCACCGGGATCCGTCGCGCGGAACTGATCGCGCTCATGATCTACGACGCCGACTTGCAAACAGCAACGCTCCGGATCGAACACGGCAAAGGCAACACCACGCGCATCGTGCCTTTGACGCAGAGCGCGATCGCGGCGCTCAAGCTCTACCTGGAAGAAGCGCGCGGAATCTTCGCTCGTGAAGCCGGCCAGGTGCGCTTGTTCGTCTCCTCACGTTCCGGCGGTCCACTCGATGACGACGACATCGTGCGCATCGTGCGCAAGGCTGCCATACGCGCCGGCATTAAGAAGCACGTCACGCCGCACACGCTGCGCCACACCTGCGCCACTCACCTGTTGAAAGGCCGCGCCGACATTCGCCAGATCCAAAAGCTCCTGGGTCATCGCCGGCTTTCATCAACGGAAGTGTATACGCGTGTCGAGCTCAGCGACTTGCACGAAGTAATTGCCCGCTGCCACCCGCGCGAAAAGCGCAAGTGAACTGCTGGGAGCGCGGGCGTCCCGCCCGCAATGAGCGCGTCAGCGCGAACGAAGCCGGCCACTACAAGCTCGTAACGGTGAACCACGATGAATCGAGCAGTTGATGCTTACCTGGCTGAACTCGAAGCGCGGCGCTTCTCTCATTCACGACGCACTAGCAGTGCGCGCACACTCGAACGCTTGCTGCTCTACTTGCGCGAAGCTCATCAAGTCACCGACTGGCGCGCCGTCAATGAAACTCATCTGCGCGACTTCGCGGTCTATGCCGCCACACGCCATCGCTCACCCAGGGGCAAGCTCATCTCGGCGGCAACATTGCGCCAATGGTTCTCGATCATCCGCTCGTTCTTCGTCTGGATGAATCGCAACGGCCACTTACTGCACAATCCAGCCGAACGCCTGGCCTTCCCGCGCAAAGAGCAACCATTGCCGCACGTGCTCAACGAATCAGACATCGCGCGACTCATCGAAACTCCGGACGCCACAACAGCGCTCGGCCTGCGCGACCGGGCTTTGATGGAAACTCTCTACGCCACCGGCATCCGCCACGCCGAAGCACACAAGCTCGACCTCTACGACATTGACACGGCCGCGCATCGTCTCACTGTGCGCCTGGGCAAAGGCCAGCGCGATCGCCTCGTGCCGCTCACAGAAACTGCCGCTCACTGGCTCAGGCGCTACGTCACCGTCGCGCGTCCGGAGCTGGCTGCCGGCAAATGGTGGGGTAAAGGCCGTCGACGTGGCCAGCCAAAACTCATTCCGCCAACTTCGGCGATCTGGCTCTCAGTTACCGGCCGTCGTCTCTGCTACGGCTGCATCGCCGATCGCATCCGCGACTACGCTTCCCAGGCTGAACTCAAAGCTACGGTGCACACCTTTCGCCACTGCTGCGCCACGCATCTCTTGCGCGGCGGCGCCAGCGTCCGGCACGTGCAACAACTGCTCGGCCACCGTGACCTCAACACCACGGAGATCTACACCCACATCGAACTCCAGGACCTCCAACAGGCTATCCAATACCATTCGGCGCCACCGAAAAACTCGTTAGCGGTCAAAGGTGACTCACAAATCTTTCCGCTTTAACCTTTGAACCGCTTATTCCGACAAACTCCTGGCGCCACAGCATAGGCTTGCATCACGACTCGGAGTTACAATGCGCCTGTCGTTATTGGTTAGCTTTTTCTCTTTAGCTGCTGCCGTTGGTCTTAGTCGCTCATGCTGGCTGACAGTTCTTTGACAACTTGTTCTCGCGCGGCTGCGGGCGCGTGGTTCAACTACCCGTTCTTAACC
>JACCVY010000131.1 GCA_013697915.1 Blastocatellia bacterium
GGTGCCGGGTGACAGTGCCGGGTGACAGGCAGGTATCACGTGTCGCGTCGATGTCGTCATCCGTAAGCCGTCACCATTACCCGACACCCGACACCCGATACCCGGCACCTGATACCCGACACCTGATCCCCGGTACCCGTATTTGCAGTGCGGTTGCTCGTCCTTTACAATCCGCCATTTGCAAGTGAGGTAGAAATAATGCTCAAACAACTAAGTCGGCTGGAACGCACGCGTAGCATCATTATTATTGGCTTCGCCGTGTTGATGGCCGTCAGTCTTATCGTCTTTTACGCGCCCGGACGGAATTCAAGTAACGTTGAACCTTCCAAAAACACTGAAGTAATCGCCAAAGTGAACGGCGACGAAATCACGGTGGCCCAGGTCGCGCAGCTCAAAGATAACTACACGCAGATGTTTGGCGGCCGCATTAGTTTGGCCCAGTTGGGCGGCAACAAACGGTTCCTTGACGGTCTGATACGGGATCGCGTGGTGGCCCAGGAGGCTGCCCGGCTCGGGCTCGCGGCCAGCGACGCGGAAGTGGCGGACAAAATTCGCAAGCAGTTTTCCGATGCGGCTGGTCAATTCGTCGGTCTCGATCGCTATAAGGAGTCTGTGACCGCGCGTTATGGCAGTATGGAATTGTTTGAGCGCAACGTGCGCGACGAAATCGCGCTCGAGAAACTAAAAGCCTTCGTCACTGCGGCGGTCAGGGTGTCCGATGAGGAAGTCCAGGATGACTACAAACGCAAGCACACCGATCTCGACATAAGCTACGTGGTGGTCTCGCCTGAGAAACTTGCCGAAAAAATTCAGCTGTCAGATGACGAGATCAAGGCTTATTACGAACAGCATAAAACCGACTATCGCTATTTGGAGCCGCAAAAAAAGGTTCGCTATATTTATATCGACCAGGAAAAGGCCGGCGCAAAGATCGCAATTTCCGATAAGGATCTGAATGACGAATTCGATAAGCTGCCACCACAAGCCAAAGAGGCCGGAGTCAAGCTCCAGCAGATAGTTTTGAAAGTAGCGCGCAAAGATCTTGACGCACAGGTCGAACAAAAAGCGAAAGACCTAATGGCCAAAGCCCGGGCGGCAAGTCCCGAAACCGGTGAGAAGGTTTTTGCCGACCTGGCGCGGGGCAATTCCGAAGATGCGGCGACGGCGAAGAGCGGTGGCTACCTGGCTCGCGCTTACAAGAAAAATCCTAACAAGGTTGACGCGCTTTATGATCGCACGATCGATATGCAGCCCGGCGACGTTTCGGATATTCCTATCAAGTACGGCGGTAACTGGTACATCCTGCGGCGCGGCGACTCAGTTCCCAAGACTTTTGAGGAAGCTAAACCCGAATTGCTGGCCTCGCTGCGTAATCGCAAAGGCTATGCAGTTGGCGCCAAGCTCGCTGAGCGTGCTCAGAACAGGTTGAAGGAAACGAAGGACGCGCAAAAAGTTGCGCAGGAGCTAGCTGCCGAGGCAAACATGAAGCTGGCGGAGATGGTCAAAGAAACACCATTCATCAAACCCGGCGACGATGTTCCCGAGATTGGCAGCAGTCAGCAGTTTGAAGCAGTCCTCGAGCCATTGAATAATCCTGGCGACGTCGGCGAACGAACCGGGGTCAAGGGCGGATTCGCTATCCCGATCCTGGTTGAAAAGCGAGAACCTCGGATTCCTGATTTTGATGAAGTTAAAACCAAAGTCGCGCAAGCATTGAAGCAGGAACGCGCCAAACAGCAACTGGAGCAGAAGGCAAACGAGCTGGCTTCATCTTTAAACTCGGCGGCGGATATGCAAGCTGCCGGCGAGAAGGCGGGATTCGAAGTTGCGGCTGATAGCGGCTACAAAATAGGCTCGCCGATGGGAAAGGCGGGTACCAGTCCAGCGCTGGACGACGCGGTTTATGCCTTGAAGGCGGGCGAGGTAACTAAGACACCGGTGAAGGTCGGCGACAACTGGGTGATTGTCGGCGTCAAGTCTCGGACCGAAGCGGATCTCGCCGACTTTGCTAAGCAACGTGAGCAGTTGACTCAAACAATGGTTGGTGAACGGCAAAACCAAGTGTTTGATGACTATGTCGCGGCGGTAACACAACAGATGAAGCAGGCCGGAAAGATCAAGATCTATACCGACGTGCTGAGCGGAATGGAAGAGGATGAACCAGTCGCAGCGCCGGCGCCAAGACCGCAATTTCCAATTCCAACGAAGTAGTAAAAAAAAAGTGATGAGTACTGAGTACTGAGTTCCGAGTAGTGACTGAAAGTACTGCTCAAAAAGAAAAAGCGCCGCGATTTATTAATATCGCGGCGCTTATTTTTGCTACCAAGAACTCGGCACTCAGTACTCAGCACTATTCTTTTTTCAATACCCTCGAATCAACGGCGTGACCTGAGACTGCGCGACCGCAGTGCGTATTTGTAGTTCATTGCCTTGCACTGTGACCTTGAGGTTGTTCAAAGCGCTTCTGGCCAGGGTGCCTTTCACAGGTGACAATCGATTGATAAAGAATGCGCCCACCTGCTTTAGCCCTTCGACTGTGTCGCTGAGGTTCCGCGCCGAATCCGCATCGACGGTGCGCGCGGCCATCATCAGCTCCAAATCCGTAGCTGTCATTCCCAAGGTTCCGTAAACCTGCCGCACCGCCGTTAGTTCGCGAGCAATGCTGTTATTAGTAATGCTCAAATTCTGCCGCAGCTTTTCCGTTAAGTTACCGCCAAAGCCAACGATTGCGTTCGGGTCACGGCTGGCGAGCGCGATCAATTCCGGGTTCGCATATTGGTGGCTTCGGTTCGCATCAATTGCGCCACGAACGGCGTCTGGTTCGCCCAGCGCAATCAGGTTGCCGCCCACGGAAGTAACCGCGAGATCACCCACCTTGATGTCCCACAGTCCGAGCAGTTTCAGTTGCCGCTCGAGAGTGAAAATGTAGATCGTCTTGCCCTGATATTTTTGTTCAACGTATTTGCCGTTAGCCGCCAGGCGTCCGGCGGCAACAATCGCGCCCGCGTTGAACGTGCCGCGGGCGAGCGCGACCGGGCTCACCTTCGTAATACCCTCTGCCGGATACAGGTAACGAAAGCCGAGCGCAATCTGATCAAATGAACGCGGATCGAGGCCCGTTTGCGTTTTGAAGTTAGCGAGTTCGTTTGTGACTTCGGCGAGACGCGCCGGGTTTTCCGCCAACAACTTGGGCATCGCCTCATCGAGCAGGCGATTGACGTTAACCAGCGCCACTGCGTCCGATGGCGGCAGTGATGACAACAGACCTGAAGTCTGACTAGCTGGCGCGGGCGCGGTTTTTCGGCTGCGCTGCGCCGAGGTTCCGACCGGCAAAACCAAAGCTAACGCGAGCGCGACGGCGAATGCTGCAATACTGATTTTCTTCACAATGAACCTTTCTTAAACAGAACAAATGTGGCCTTCGGATGCCGCGTGAGTCGCGCGAGGTTGGCCTGAAGACCGCAAAAAACATCTTAATCCGAACCGATGCCGGCGGGATCGAATCATAGTCGTTCCAAAAGCAACCCCAGTCCCATCCCGCCGCTGACGCAAAGCGTTGCCAGGCCGAGCTTGCCGCGGCGCTTGCCTAACTCGTGCAACAGAGTGGTCGTGATGCGCACGCCGGTGCAGCCGATGGGATGGCCCAGCGCAATCGCGCCACCATTAACGTTCAAACGATCCGGGTCGAATTTCAACTCGCGATCGCAGGCAATGACCTGTGCAGCGAAAGCTTCGTTAAGCTCAATCAGATCGATTGCGTCCAGCGTCAGCTTGTTGCGCGCCAGTAATGAACGGACGACCGGCACTGGTCCAATACCCATGATTTCCGGCGCGACGCCGACGACTTCGTAATCAACGATGCGCGCCTGCGCTTTAGCGCCACTGCGTTTCAATGCTTCCTCGCTCATAACAACCACTGCCGCCGCGCCGTCAGTGATGCCCGAAGAGTTTCCCGCCGACACAGTTCCACCTTTCGAAAACACCGGCCGCAATTTGGCGAGGTCGGCTTTGGTCGTGCCAAAACGACAGTGTTCGTCGCGCTCGAATTTTGTTGTTCCGCCCTTGCGGCCTTTTACCTCGAGCGGAACTATCTCGTCATCGAAACGGCCCGATTCGATTGCCGCTTGCGCGCGCTGTTGGGAACGTAAAGCGAATTCATCCTGTGCGTCACGATCGATCTGATACTGTCGCGCCAGGTTTTCCGCCGTCTCACCCATCACCAGACCGGACAAGGGATCGTTGAAGCCATCGCGATACATGCCGTCAACAAGTTCGGTGTTTCCCATCGCCGCGCCCCAGCGCGCGCCTTCGGCGAAATAAGGAACGCGCGACATGCTTTCGGCGCCGCCGGCGAGGACGACTTCAGCGCGGCCTAACATGATTTGTTGCGCCGCGAGCATGATTGCCTGAAGCCCGGAACCGCATGCCTGGTTGACCGTGAATGCCGGCACCGTTTCCGGCACGCCGGCACGATAAGTAATCTGGCGCGCCACGTTTGGACCACCGCCGGCTTGTCGCGCACAACCCCAAATCGATTGTTGAATTTGTTCCGGAGTAAGGTTTGCGCGCTGAAGACTTTCTTTAGCAGCAGCCACGCCGAGGTCAGCTGCGCTCCAGGAAGCCAGCGTGCCACCAAAGCGGCCGATGGGCGTGCGCACGGATGCTACGAGGTAAACGTTTGTCATTTTCTTCTATCAGGAGTTTGCGGACCTTGCCCGCGATTCGACTACATTCCTGAAGCTGTCAACAAATTTTCGACGCGAATTGATTGACTGAAAATGGTAGCACACGGTAGAAGTAACGCCGAACGGACGAACTTTGAGATTTCAAATTGAAATATGGAATTTGGGATCTGGAATTTGTAGTCTTAGAAACGCAGTCTGGAATAATCCGCCGCACAAAATCACCCTCAACCCGCCGCGAAGTTACAAAGCCGAGCCGTAGTTACTGCATAGCTTTGTCTGCGTTCTTTTGGTCTGCCCTCAATGCCGAAACGAGTGAACACGCCGGAGCGACAGGAAACAGCGCGCGCAACAATCGATGAACTTTTCCAAAATCACTTCGAATGGTTTCTCACGATCGCCGGTGGCGATTCGCAATCCCTCAACCAAAGGGAGGTGGAAGTCTTTGTCGCCCACGGACGATTGTTACTCGGCTGTTGGACGGAAAAGGGGACTCGCTCCTGGACAATCTTCTCCTGGGAATGGTCTGGCGAAAAACTGACGCTCGAAACGTCGCGAAGAATGGGTGCCGAGCGGCCGCTCATCGAACTCGTTCCACGCGCCTCCGCAACAGCGATTGCTCTCACCGTCAAGGCCGCGAGGCAGGCGCGTTGCGATGCTCTGGCCCAACTCGTTTGTGCGAATCAAACAGGCGCAAAGGTTGAACGAGTTTCGCTTAGCCCGGGCGCGCGCCGCGGTCAGCCAGGTCGTTATGCACGCATCTTGTTGCGACTGAAGCACGAACGCATCGCCGCAACAGGCCTGGTAACCGCCGGCAGACCCAGCGACGCTGATGCTTTTCTTGCCGCCGCGCTGTTGTGGTTCAAGCGGAGCAGTGAACAGGCCCGCGCGCCCTACATCCAACAGCTCCGGCTGATCGCGGAAACGGATCTCGCCCGCCCGGTTCTGCAACGAGTCGCCTTACTACGACAAAGCCTGCGCGACGCAATTACAGTCTATGAAGTCGATCAGCAATTGACAGAGTTGACTCTCCGGGATGTGCCGACTCGTGAGGAACTTTGGAAACGACGTTTGCGACGTTTCCCGCCCACGCTTCCCACCGAGCTGAGCAACGCCGCAGCGCGGATAAAGTCGATCGTTCCGAATGCGATCGACATTGTAAGTGCGCGGCAAGGCGAGACGCTTCGTTACTTTGGACTGCCCTTCGCGCGCGTGCGTCGCCTCATGGGAACCGAGCGGGTTTGGTTTGGCCTGGAAGGTTCGAGACGTCGCTTGTTGGATGAGAAAAGCGAGCGGGAGTTTCAGAGTCTGCTCATTGATTTGAAAGAGCATCGCGCCGCCGGAACCGAGGATCGTCGACACGCCTTGTATCGCAACGCCGCCGAAGCGTGGCTTGAATCTTTATTGCGTCGCGACATCACCAAACTCGATCCGGGCTTGATCATCGCGCCATTGCACGCGCAGTTTCGCACCGCGCGCGGCGGGACCATTAGCGTTCGTCCGATTGACTTGTTGGCGTTGCGGCACGACGGCCGGCTGACGGTGATCGAGTTAAAAGTTTCTGAAGATCGCGAACATGTTTTGCAGGGAGTTGACTACTGGCAGCGCGTCGAAGCTCACCGGCGTCGCGGACACATCTCAAGAGCAAAACTTTTCGGTAATAGGAGGATCAGAAACGAGCCTCCGTTGATCTATCTGGTCGCGCCGACCTTGCGCGTTCATCCCGCCTTCAACACGCTCGCGCGCTCAATCGCGTCCGACATCGAAATCTATCGGTTCGATATCAATGAAGACTGGCGTGCCGGCGTGCGCGTCATGCGGCGGCTGAGAGTGAACTAAAGCCGAGGTAGACGACGTTCAATTTTGATAGCTCTGTGGGGAACGGCGTCCGATTACTCGCTAGGATAGGTTTTAACCGTTACGCATTTGGCGTAACATATTGTCGTCTTTGAAAGGAATCAGCCTCAATGCAGATAGAACAATTAATGAACGGTTCGCCACCAGAGGTTTTTACTCCGGGTTGGCGTGACGGAGCAGGTCTCAGCCGTGGACAAGATATACCGGTAGCAAACCTTTTTATCACGCGCGGCGTAGTTGAGAGTCGCACTCTGAACACACAAGTGGCCATTTCAGGTCAGCCAAAAAGGATCGTTCCCTTAACGTTAAAGATACGACAACAGGATCAAACGATTGCTACTTTGTGCGCGAGGAAAGATACGTTCGGGGAGTTATGACGCTGCAGACCCTCGACTTGTAAATCTGCTACAAGAGCTTGCATTCATCGAAAAGAAGACGGGTGTTTCGTTTACAGTCCCGACACGTAATATCAAATTCCAAGACGTCAATCTTGTTCCGCTGCCGCAAAGATTTTGAGAACTGGTCGTGCCCAGTACAAGGCCAAAACCATGGGTTAGTGTCTCGAACGTTGAGCAGGCGTCAAATGCCCTTCAATCTTTCGCCAAGGAAGAACCAATTGCAATGGCTCTCCACTTCGAGGGGGAGGTTGTTAAAATCCTCGGAAGCAACGTTCCTCTGGGTCCTGTCACTCTATTTTGTGCCCGCAGTTTCATCACTAAGAATGATCTCAACAAATTACGAAGGGATGTGAAAATGGCCGCTCCGGGAAGCTATCTCAAGATCAAATTCACTCCGTTCGAAGAGTGCCCGATTGAAGCACGATACATTCAGTGGCTGCCGAAGGACGAAGCTGAAGCTATCAGGAAGTTGCCGATGTATGTTGAAGCCGAACGTGTCGATAATGACGACCAGTGGACTCTCCCACAAATTAATCCTGATGCTGTTATAGCGCTATTGAAATCCTGGTACGACGACGATGTCGATGAACAGAAGGATAGTTGGGAAAGATTGAAGGTAAGTTTAGACGAGGACAGATTATCGAATCGAAAACTCTTCCAATGAGTGACATCATTCTCCTTGATACAGGTCCGCTGGGACTTATCACTCACCCGCTGGGCTCAGTCGAAAGTGACTCATGCAACAAATGGATGCAGTCCCAAATAACGACAGGGAACCACGTCCTGGTTGCAGGTATTGCCGATTATGAATTGCGTCGCGAGATGCTATTGAATGGAATCTGAAAGGAATCATCAAACTCGACAACTTAAACCGCGCTGTTGGCTTTGATCCAATTACCACTGCGGTGATGAACTTGGCCGCGATTTTTTGGGCGCAAGCAAGAAAGATGGGTAAGCCGACTGCATCAGACGCAGCTCTGGACGGAGACATGATTCTGGCGGCCCAGGCATCGCTAATCGCCCGTCGAGGACACCACCTTATAGTAGCCACCACTAACGTCAAACATTTGAATCTCTGCTGTAATGCTCGTTTATGGAGAGAGATAAACTGACATCAGTACTGACGTTCTTAATGTTTGACAAAAACATCTTCTCTGTCGCGACTATTAGAGGAGGGCGGAGCAGCTTTGGGAGCGGAACTCATTCCATCCATGGCCTGTTCGGCTGAAAGGATGCCGGAGACGCGCATTCTGAATTCGTCAGCATTGCTGGCGTTGTGCAGCGCCTCTTCCATCGAGATCAGTCCCGACTGGAACAAGTGGAAAAGCGATTGATCGAATGTCTGCATGCCGTATTGCGAGGTGCCGGCCGCAATCGCTTCGCGCATCATGTAGGTCTTTTCTTCGTTGATGATGTAATCGCGAATCAAGGCGGTTGAGACCATCACTTCAACTGCAGGTACGCGCCCAGCGCCCTTGGCGGCACGGACCAGGCGCATCGAGATAACTGCTTTGAGAATTCCGGCCAGCTGAATGCGCACAGACTTTTGTTGATGCGAGGGGAAACTGGAAACGATGCGCATCACAGTTTCCGTAGCATCAAGCGTGTGCAGCGTCGATAACACCAGGTGCCCGGTTTCCGCAGCGGTCAGTGCAGTTTCAATGGTTTCATAGTCGCGCATCTCACCAACTAAAATGACATCCGGATCCTGACGCAGTGCGCCGCGCAATGCTTCAGCAAACGAACGCGTATCGACATCCACTTCGCGTTGCGTCACAAACGACATCTTGTCGCGATGCAGAAACTCGATTGGATCTTCAATCGTTACGATGTGTCCGCTGCGTCGCGCGTTGATTCTGTCGATCATCGCCGCCAGCGTCGTTGATTTTCCTGAGCCGGTTGAACCGGTCACGATGATCAACCCGCGTCGCTCTTCGGTGATGCGGTCAATGATCGGTGGCAGCCCGAGTTCAGCGGTGTTTCTGGTTTGGTCGGGAATGACTCGCAGCACGATGCTCACTGTGCCGCGCTGCTGAAAAATGTTGGCGCGAAATCTGCCCAGGCCCGTAACGCCGTAGCCAATGTCCACTTCCGAGACTTCCTTGAAGCGTTGTTTCTGCCGGTTGGACATTATCGCGAACGCCATGTCAAGGGTGTCTTCCTGTTTCAAGCGCGGCGCGTCGGCCACCGGGTGAAGTTCGCCGCCAATACGCATTACCGGAAACGCGCCAACTTTAAGGTGCAAATCGGACGCGCCCTGGCCGGTCGCGATACGCAGGAGATCGTCAATTTTTAAAGGCATAACTGAACGCGAACCTTTCTAGCTTGAGGTTTTTGGAAGGATTGTTGGGAATTTCCGCCGGATGGGGCGATTGAACTGCTGGGCTGCATCGCGGATAAATCATCACGACGCCAGGCAATGATAGCGTTTCTAAATGAGAAGCGTCAATGTTTGTTAGCAAAAACAGAAGCGGCGAGCGATGAACTCGCCCGCCGCGTAATGCTGAAGGAATGGTTTAGACCTTAGTCAGTAATCGAGGCCGCTGTTTGGTATTTCAACACCGGCTCTTCAGCGGATTTGGCAGGAGCGCTCACGCCGCTGGTTTTGTCCGACTGGTTGCCGTTGTTGCCCGGTTGCGACTTCTTAGTAGCGTTCACATAAGTCAGCCAGTCGCCCGGCGCTTTGCGCTCACCCTTGGTGATTTCAAAGAAAGCTTTCTGAATCTTTTCAGTCATTTCGCCGCGGCCGCCTGCTCCTACCGTTATGCGGTCGACGGAACGAATCGGCGTGATCTCAGCGGCCGTACCCGAGAAGAACAACTCGTCCGCTACGTACAATGCCGCGCGTTGAATGCTGCGCTCCTTGACTGTGATTCCCAGTTCATGGCAAATCTGAATGACACTGTCGCGCGTAATTCCTGCCAGAATTGAAGACGAAAGCGGCGGTGTCAAGACCATCCCATTGCTTACCATGAAAATGTTTTCGCCGGAGCCTTCCGAAACGTAACCGCGATCGTCGAGCGCGATGCCTTCGGCAAAGCCGTTGACCAGCGCTTCCATTTTGATCAACTGCGAATTCATATAGTTCGCGCCGCTCTTGGCCATGGCCGGCATCGAGTTTGGCGTCAGCCGGTTCCAGGTTGAGACGCAAACATCGACACCTTTTTCAATCGCCTCGTCGCCGAGGTATTTGCCCCAGTCCCAGGCGCCGATATAACAGGCCAGCGGATTTGGGAAAGGGTTAACGCCGAAAGCCGGTCGCGCTTCATCAAGGCTGCGGAAAAGAATTGGTCTGATGTAGCACTGATCCAAACCACTGCGTTCAACTAACTCAACGGAGGCAGCGGTTAACTGGTCCAATTTCCAGGTGTGGTCCATGCGATAGATCTTGGCAGAATTCAGGAACCGCTGCATGTGTTCCTTCAGGCGGAAAATCGCAGGCCCGCGTTTAGTCGCGTAACAACGGATGCCCTCAAAAATGCTCGAGCCATAATGGAGAACGTGCGACATCACATGAACGCGCGCATCGTCCCATTTTATAAACTCGCCATCGTGCCAAACGACGTCACAAATGCGCGGAGTTGCTATGTCTTTCGCTTTGCCATCTTTTGAGAACATGCTTGGTACTCCTTCAACCAGGGATAAGCTCTGGAAACGGGCAGCGAGGGAATTCAGGAAATTCAGTTACGCTCTGAAGGTTGCTTGAAACCAATGCTACAGGAAGCGTCTATCCTTTCGGAAAGGACAATATGATTATCGGTACAGCGCACGATACCGTAAATTTGAAACGTTTTGCAAGGTGCGCTTGCTTCGGCAGGCGGGCCCAAGTACCATCAAAACGATTCTTCAAATAGCAAAAGATTGTTAATCCCTAACGCTTTCCGGTGAAGTGTCGTAAACCCCTTAACCAGTCCCTGATTCTTGCAGGAACTATCCTGCTTTCGATTTTTTCTGCTGACTGCCATATGAACAACCCAAGTGCACCAAGGCCTTCCGCTCCCGCGCCAAACGCGAAAAACAACGATCCGCTCGCCATTCATCAGCGCGCGATTACCATCGACATGCACGCCGATACCACGCAACGGCTGCTGGATGAAAATGCCGATCTGGCTCAGCGTCTCAAGGATGGGCATTTCGATTCAGTGCGGGCACGCGAGGGCGGACTGGACGCCCAGTTTTTCTCGATTTGGGTTGAGCCGGAATTGTTTGGCGGCGGTGGCCCACAAGCGATGAAGCGGGCGGACGATCAAATTGCAGCCGTGCATGAGCTGGCTGAAAAGCATCCGGAAACCTGGCAGTTTGCCACCACGTCTGCCGACATTCGGCGCATTGTTTCGGAGGGAAAGCTGGCGGCGCTAACGGGCCTCGAAGGCGGGTATGCGATAGATGAAAAACTGAAAAACGTGGAGCGCTATTACAACTTGGGCGTGCGCTACATGTCGCCGGCCTGGAGCGTCAGCACGAGCTGGGCAGGCTCGTCGGGCGATGCGGTTGGCGCGCAACGCGGCCTGAATGAATTCGGTAAGCAGGTGGTTCGTGAAATGAATCGGCTAGGCATGATGGTTGACGTTTCACATGTTTCTGATCCGACGTTCTGGGACATCGTGAACACTTCAACGAAACCGGTAATTGCGACGCATTCAGGTTGCCGAGCGCTTGCGAACGTGCCCAGGAATCTGACTGACGACATGATTAGTGCACTGGCAAAAACGGGAGGCGTAGTCAACGTCATCTTCTATCCTGAACACCTTGAGCCGGGTTGGAGCGAAAAGAAAAAACAGCTTGACGCTGAAATTGCACAACAGGTGCGGCGCGCTTCGGAAGAAGAGAAGGGCGATGTGGCGCATAAAAAGATGGCGCGCGATGCGGTCCGCCGTGAAGAGTATGCGAAGCATTTGCCGCCGGTTACCGTTTCACGTTTGGTCGACCATATCGATCACGTTGTGAAGCTTGCCGGTATAGATCACGTTGGTATTGGATCTGATTTCGATGGCGTGCAATCGACATTGAGTGACCTGGCGGACGTTTCGCAGTTGCCGAATCTCACGCGCGAGTTATTGCGGCGTGGCTATTCGGAAAGCGACATCGATAAGATTCTGGGCGGCAACATGCTCCGGGTGATGGAAGAAGTTGAGAAACATTAAAACGCGCGGCTCTGCCGCCATCCGTGCGGTAAGGCTCTGCCTTACCGCGACCAGTTTTTCTTTTACTTTCAAGGCTGCGCCTCGAAGTTGATCGAGGCGTATCCTCTTATTGTTGATAGCATTCCGGAAAAGCAAAACCTTTCCGGACGGAGAGCGGCTTAGCCGTCGTCAGAAGAAATGGCCCAACCGTTATCCCATCGCCCTCGCATCGGTTTTCACGCGCCCATCAAAGGCGGATTTGCACAATGCGTTGCTCGTGGCGCGCGATACCGGCTGCGATACCTTGCAGATATTTTCTCGCAACCCGCGTGGTTGGGCGGCGAAACTGCTAACACCTGCTGACGTCGCTCTGTTTAAGAAAGTAAGACGCGAAACAAGAATTACGCCGGTCGCCATTCATTGCAACTATCTCGTCAACCTGGCAGCCGCCGACGAACTGCTGCTCGAAAAATCGCGAGTCTCCTTTCGTGAAGAACTGCAACGAGCGCTCTTGCTTGGCGCAGACTATCTGGTGGTCCATCCCGGCAGCACCCGCGGCTCATGCGAAGCCGATGGAATCAAGACCTGCATTGCGAGCATCAAGATTGCCTGCCGCCGGCTGGAATTAGGAAAACTGAGAATCCTTTTGGAGAACACAGCAGGCCAGGGTGAATGCATCGGTCATCGCTTCGAACATTTGCGTTCAATCATGGATGGCTGCTCTAAGATTTCGCTGGGCGTTTGTTTTGATACCGCCCACGCGTTCACCGCCGGCTATGACATTCGCGGAGAAGATGGTTTGGAAGCTCTGATTGAAAAACTTCAAGGGACGGTAAAGACAAAAAACGTGCGCGCCATTCACTTCAACGACTCGCGCGCTCCTTATAATTCGCGCGTCGATCGACACTGGCACATTGGCGAAGGCCACATCGGCGCAGAAGCGTTGCGCCGTGTGGCGCGACATCCTAAACTCGCGCATGCTGCCTTCATTCTGGAAACACCCTACGACGATCCGCGCGCAGATTTGCAGAACCTGAATATGCTGCGATCATTTGTTGACAACGGCGTCGCGTCATGACTGCTAGACAGCTTTGATCACCTTAGCTAGCATATTTTCATCATGACGACAGCGCGACATAACCCGCTTACTAAGCTCCTCCTAACGGTGCCGCTTCTGCATCGCGCGTTCTAGAGCGCGCTAACGCGGGGCGGCGAAATCCTCCAACAGCAAGTAGATTCGGGCACGACGCAGACTTAACCGTTTGCGTAAGGCGCAATCGCAAACTAACGGTCGGCATTACGCCTTCCCGGCAGTTTCATGTTAAGTGTAGACACCGTTAGGATCAGATCATGGACGAAAAATATTTCCCCGAACAGATAGAAAAGAAGTGGCAGCAGCGCTGGCGCGAGTCACGCGCTTTCGAAGCGAGCAACGACGATCCGCGGCCAAAGTTTTATGCGCTCGAGATGTTGCCTTATCCGTCGGGCTTTTTGCACATGGGCCATGTGCGCAACTACGCAATTGGGGACGCGCTCGCCTGGTACAAACGGCTGCAAGGTTTCAACGTGTTGCATCCGATCGGTTGGGACAGTTTTGGTCAGCCCGCCGAGCAGGCAGCCATCAAGCGCGGCATCAATCCTCGTGAGTGGACCGAAAAAAATATCGCCCACATGCGCGGGCAGATGCAGCGTTTGGGAATCAGTTATGACTGGTCGCGCGAAATCGCAGCGCATCGACCCGAGTATTACAAGTGGGACCAGTGGTTCTTTCTGAAGATGTATGAACGTGGTCTGGCGTACAAGAAAATGTCGCCGGTCAACTGGTGCCCGCGCGAGGGCACGGTGTTGTCCAACGAACAATCATCCGGCGGTGTCTGCTGGCGTTGCGGTGCAACGGTAGAGAAGCGCGATCTCGAGCAATGGTTTCTGCGCATTACCGACTATGCAGAACAACTGGTTGCCGACATCAAGCAGATCGAAACAGGTTGGCCGGAAAAAGTCTTGAAGCGCCAGCGCGACTGGGTTGGCCGCAGTGAAGGCGCGTTCATCGATTTCGCGGTGAAGGACGGTAAAGATAAAATTCGTGTCTTCACGACGCGTATCGATACCATCTACGGCGCCACGGCGGTCGTGCTCTCCGCAGCCCATCCGTTGCTCGACAAATTGCTTGAAGGTTCAGCATTGAAAGATGACGTGGCAAGATTTGCCGCGAAGATAAGAAAGGAAAATGCCGGAGCCAGCCGAGTAGTAGACAAGGAAGAAGAGAAGCTGGGAATCAATACCGGCGTGCTGGCTATTAATCCTTTCAGCGGCGAAACGATTCCGGTGTGGGTTGCGAATTATGTGTTGATGGAATACGGCACCGGGGCAGTGATGAGCGTGCCGGCGCACGACGAACGCGACTACGAGTTTGCGCAAAAGTACTCGCTGCCGATCCGCAGGGTCATCGAACGCGTGTCCCACGAGCAGGAATCGATAGCGCATGACGCATTGAGCGAAGATCAATCATTAGCGATGCAGCATGCGTTTACTGACTACGGCATCCTGGTGAACTCCGGCGAATGGAGCGGAAAACTTTCAGAAGTTGCGATGCAGGAAATGGCGACCCAAGCGAAAGCGAAAGGTTTTGGTGAAGCAGCCGTCACCTACCGCATTCGCGATTGGGGCGTTTCGCGCCAACGTTTCTGGGGGGCGCCCGTGCCGATGATTTATTGTGAAAACTGCGGCACGGTGCCGGTGCCTTACGATCAACTACCGGTCGTGTTACCCGAGAACGCAGCATTCACGGGCAGCGGCAAATCGCCGTTAGCAGGCGTTGCGGAGTTTGTAAATACAACCTGTCCGAAGTGTGATAAACCCGGGCGTCGGGACACAGACACGATGGATACGTTTGTCGATTCCTCGTGGTACTTCTTTCGCTACTGCGATCCGCACAACGAAGCAGCGCCTTTCGATCCGGAAACCGCCGGGCACTGGACGCCGGTGGACCAGTACATTGGTGGTGATTCGCACGCGGTCATGCACCTGATTTACACGCGCTTCTGGACCAAGGTCATGCGCGACCTCGGTCTGGTTTCTTTTGATGAGCCTGTGAAGCGATTGTTAACGCAGGGCATGGTAACGAACCGCGTCGAGGGAACCGATGAATGGAAAGCGATGTCCAAAAGTTTGGGCAACGGCGTCGATCCCGATGAAATGATCGCTGCGTTTGGCGCCGATGCTGCGCGTTTGTTCGTCTTGTTTGCAGCGCCAGTTGAAAATGAATTGCGCTGGTCCGAGTCGGGCATCGAAGGCGCAGTCAGGTTTTTGCGGCGCGTGTACACAGTGGTTTGGCGCTGGCATGAACGCCTGTCAAATGTAGCTTCACAAGATCGAAACTCTGAACCAGTCGTTAGTGAACTCAGTTCGGCAGCACGCGCTTTATGGCGCAAGACGCATCAGACAATCGCTCGCATCACTAATGAATTCGATGACCTGCATTTCAACACCAGTGTCGCCGCGCTGATGGAGTTGTTGAATGAACTGAGCGACTTCAACGCTGAACCTACGAACGCAGCGCAAGGAGATGTGTTTGTTGTGCGTGAAGCCCTGGAAACGTTGGTCGTGATGCTTACTCCATTTGCTCCTCATGCGGCAGAGGAGATGTGGGAAGCGCTGGGCCATCAACGCGGGTTATTGAATTCCGCCCGTTGGCCGCAGGCTGATCCGAAACTAGCTCGCAGCGAAGAGTTGGAGATTCCTGTGCAGGTCAATGGCAAGCTCCGCTCGCGTCTGATCACTTCGCCTGAAGTCTCAGAAGCAGAGTTGTGCGCGGCGGCCCTGGCGGACGAGAAGATTCGCGCATTCATCGAGGGGCGCGAGGTGGTGAAAGTTATTGTTGTGCCGCAGCGGCTGGTGAATGTCGTAGTTAAAAGTGACTAGCCGACCTTTGCGAAGCCGAAAGCGAGAGACCGGCTACTGCACGGCCAGAGGACGGCGGTCCGGCCCTGTAAGACCGGTACCGCCAATCCTGCCTCCAAGACTTACCACCCTAAACGTGAAAACCCAAGATAGAGCAACCAGCCGGCTACCGCCCCGATTGCGGTGGCAATTGCCCAAAGGCCAAAACTCGTCTTTGGCATCCAACGCTTCATAAAAGGAAACATCGCGAGAGAGGTCGCGACACCGGCCAGAGCAACTGTTGCCGGTGGCGAGAGCCTAAGTAAGCGCCCGACAAAAACGCTGATGACCGCGAGCAAGAACGCTAGTACTAACCAAGTGTATTGCATGGATGCCTTCCTTAATTTCCAAAGATCGCAACAAGTGTACAACCCGTGAAAAACCCGGCGGCCCCGCCAACCATACACGGCACCCACGGAGCCCCCCCGAACAAAGCTACGACGCCACATCTGGCCGCCGATGCGCCGGTGCCGATGGCCGTGCATTTCATGACCCATCGCATCTTCGGGGTTGATGGGATGCCGAATCGCGGGGCACCCCCCCAACCCTGAGGCACTGGTGCAAAGCCGGCTTTTACAAAGTCCGGCTTCCGGATACTAGAGATGAGTGGCTGGAGGGCTTCGGGATCCTGGCTATCACGAGGCGTTCCGAACTCGAATAACATCTCGTCGCTTGCGGATGCCCGCTAATGTTAAAGATCTCAACGTAGCCATTCCAAACCGTTTCATCTTGAAAAGTTTCCATGATTTCCTCACGTCCAGCGTATTCGGATTCGCACCCGTGCAAGCGGCGGATCGCATCTTTCAACTGTAGGGAATACTCGAATTTTCTCGCCAGCAGACTCTCAGCGCTTTCAAACATGTCTTCATCCTCAGTTCATTCATAGAGCCTGCTCGACCAGATCGGCATACGTCAAAAAATTACGCTCAACTCCACAGGGTAGGACACAAGAAAAAAAGAATTTCAAATTGATAGGACACTA
>JACCVY010000175.1 GCA_013697915.1 Blastocatellia bacterium
CGCGAGCGATCGACGTTAAAGCCATTCAAATTTCCCAGCGCGCCCAGCGACAGCGACTCGCTTTTAAAGAAAGTTCGCGCGACTCGTTGCAGATCGTCAGGAGTTACTGCTTCGATTTTTTCAATTACTTCGGCAGGTGAAATCCGACGGCCGTGGATAATTTCCTGCCGGGCCAGCCCACCGGCCCGCGCGCTTGAAGATTCGAGACCCAACAGCAGCAGCGACAGCGACTGGTCCTTCACCAGCTTTAGTTCCTCCGGCGAAACACCTTCTTCTACAGTCCGTCGCAGCTCTTCAAGCGATACATCGAGTACTTCATCCAGATGTTCGGGCGAAGTGCCCGCATAAATCGTAAACACGCCCACGTCGGAAAACGTGTTGCCACCGGCGCCGACCGAATAGGCCAGACCGCGTTCCTCGCGAATTTTCTGCCAAAGCCGGCTGGAAGTGCCGCCGCCAATAACCGACGCCAGCAAACTGGCCGCGTACCGGTCGCTGCTTTTTGCATCAGGCCATGGTGCTGCCATTATCAAATGCGCCTGCTCAAGCTCTTTCTTCTGTTCAATCAGTATTGGTGTCGCCGGCTGGGGAGCTTCTTCCACCAAGACGGACCGGTTGCCATTCGAATTAGGAAAAGACTTGTTAACCAGCTCGACAAGCTGGT
This sequence comes from Blastocatellia bacterium, assembly GCA_013697915.1. GTDB lineage: Bacteria > Acidobacteriota > Blastocatellia > Pyrinomonadales > Pyrinomonadaceae > PSRF01. The sequence continues at coordinate 665 of JACCVY010000175.1, forward strand.
CGTGCTCAACGTTTCCCGCCGCAGCCACTACCAGATTCGAAGGCGAAAAGTCACTGGCATGATAAGCAGCGATCGCCTCATGATTGAATGACGAAATTGTCTCCCGCGTGCCTTCGATTGGCCGTCCCAGCGGATGGTTTGGGAAGTAGGCGGCATTGAAAAGTTCGCCCAACAATTCATCCGGCGTGTCCTCGACCATCTTCATTTCTTCGAGGATGACTTTTTGTTCGCGATCGAGATCGTTTTGATCAAAACGAGGATGTGCCAGCAGATCGGCGACCAGATCAAAAGCCTGCGGCAAGCTGGTGTCCGCAACCTTTAGCGCGAATCCAGTCATCTCATGCGTAGTAAACGCGTCAAGATGCCCCCCCAGACGATCTGATTCGACAGCAATGTCGCGCGCCGAGCGACCTTTGGTTCCTTTGAAAACAGCGTGTTCGATGAAATGACAGACGCCGTTCAACTCCGGTGTTTCATGGCGCGAGCCGCGGCGCACCCAAATGCCGGCGGTCACGGATCTGAGACCGGGCATATGCTCGGTCAGGATCTTGATGCCGTTGGAAAGTTCAGTAGAGTTGACGTCGTCAATCATCGTTGGAGTCAAGTAAAACCAGCAGAAATTCAGTACTGCTTCGCATCCTAGCACGGCAGCAACGGGCGGCAAAGCCAGCGCAAATTGGGCTGAAAATGGGGTGCATTCCTTGACACCGGTTGAATTATTGGCGGAAAATGAAGGCTATCCAACGGTTCTGGTAAGTCTCCTGGCCTGAACCAGTTTGCCTTCTCTGGGTTGAGGCTTAACTACTTTGTAGTTCTACGAGGAAGGCATGACCTATGCGGAGACGCTTGCCAATTTTGTGCAGACCGCAGCCACACTCGATCACTTCAAACGTTTCTCAAAAGAAACGTAAGGAGGTTTCGTGTCGATGAGAGAACACTTAAGAAAAGTATTTGAACTTTCTTTGCTGGCTTTTTTGCTCGGCTGCTACCTGCAAACTCCGACGGTCAATGCGAGCACCGGAAGCCTGGCAACCGTCTCGGGCGCGGTTGTTGATAATAAAGGCAATCCTCTCGCAGGCGCGCTAGTCTCTTTAATAAAAGACGGCACCAGCAAGGTCGTCAAAGAAACCCGCAGCGATATCAACGGCCACTTTGCGACACGCATTCTGCCCGGCCGCTACGGCATTCACGCAATTGCACGCGGATTCAATGAAGTGGTTTTTTCTGCGGTTGAAGTGCGCGCGTCGCAGGAACTCATCTACCGCTTCAATCTCGAACCGATTGGTTCGGGCAAAACTTTAGTCGAGCAGCGACGGGATCGCGACGATGTGAAATGGACTTTGCGCTCAGCGCAAACGCGGCGTTCGATCTTCCAGGTACAAGAAGGCGAGGATGCCGAAATTCAAGCGATTGCGGCGGCAGAAACTGCCAGGGCCGAATCTCCAACCGACGATATTACTGACCCAACCGCCGACACGGAAAATGCCAGACCGGGTAAACGCGTGCACGGCGTGCTCGAGACTTATTTTGCCAGTTCTTACGGCGCAGCGTATCCGGGCCTGAATTTTGCCGTAGCCACCAATCCAAATAATGGTGTCGAACTCATCTTTGCCGGACAAATGGGCGCTGGTCCAAATGCTCCGGAAAGGTTTGAAGCTACTACACACGTTCGCGCCGGACAGCACCACCGCGTGGGCATGAGCGTGGGCGCCATCAAGTTTGCCGAGCCGATTTGGGCAAACGTAAAGCCTGATCAGACTGATACGCTCGGACAGTTTTCGGTGCGAGCCATTGATGAGTGGGTGATTCGCGACGGCATAGTGATCGTATTGGGCCTCGACTATTCGCGTTTCCTCGGCGGCGGCGGTGCGCGTTCCTTGAATCCGCGCGTCGGTCTTCAATTTGACGCAAATGCGCGCACGCGATTGCGTGCCGGTTATGCCTCGGGTGGCGATGAAGCTCGGACGCAGAGCATCGCGACTTTTGAAAACAGTCAAATTGCTTTCACCGACATTTCCAAAAGGCCTATCGCATTTGTAGACGGCCAGGCGGTAATGGAACGAAGTCATCGTTTGGAGTTTGGCGTCGAGCGAGTGATAGACAGCAAATCCAGTCTTGAGGCCACCGGCTTTTTCGATACTACGACGGGACGCGGGATCGGCTTGCTCAGCACGCCCATCACAGCTTTCTCCGGAGCCACGGGTGAAGCTTTCATCAATGTCGCGAACCAGCAGGGCGCCTCGCGAGGAATGCGCCTGGTCTACACGCGCAGGTTGAGCCGGGTTTGGACAGCATCGGCCGGTTATGCGTTTGGTCGCGGCCAGCGGCTGGCTTCGGGCGACATCTCAAACCCTGAAGGTATGTTTGAGAACGCTTTCTTCCAGACGGCGGCGTTCCAGCTTGGCGCCGGATTCGATACCGGCACGAACGTGCGGACGGTGTTGCGCTTCTCGCCGAACGCGACAGTCTTTGCAATCGATCCTTTTGCGGGCCGTCTCGGCGTTTACGATCCGTCGCTTAGCATTCAGGTAACACAGGAACTCCCCCGCTTTGGCTTGCCCATCCGTGCTGAGGCCGTGCTCGACGCGCGAAATTTGCTCGACACACAAACGACAACCGACAATGGAGAGGTACTGACTCAACTGAGCACCGGCCGCCGTTCTGTTCGAGGAGGAATCTCGCTGAGATTTTAGGAAGAACAGAAAGAGAAACCTTGCGCGCCGTTTCGCCGGCGCAGTTTGATTTGGCCCAGATTTGCCCATCCAGGTAGTTCTCCAAAATCTCGGAAAAGTCCAAAAACTTGGATAGTGTCTAATCGGAAGCTCGACAAGCAATTGATCTAACGAGACTAAGGGCCCTCTGCGAGCGGACTGAATGCAAGCTGAAGTTACCGCTTTGAAGACGGTTCTGGTACCAGGCGTTCGCGGCGCGGGTTTTGAAAAATGAGCGGGGAACAAACCTTGCGTTTTCGTAACCGGATCGGGAGCGCAAGGAGCGCCTTCAGAATTCTTATTCAGTGAAAAGATCATTATTTACAACTGGAACCTGGCTGGTGTTCGTGACCTCCGCCCTATTGGTGGCGGTTGGGGTGCTTAACTTTGCACAGCGCCTGCGACATGAGACACCTGCCTGGGACGGCGTAACCTGGAATGATACGCGGCAGGGTATTGTTGCCGACAAGGTTGAGCCTGATTCATCGGGCGCGCGCGCGCAAATTGTTCCGGGCGATCACTTGATCGCTATTAGCCTTGACGACAATCATTACGATGAGGTTGGACACGCGAAGGACGTCCAGATTTATTTGGACCACTCTCGCGTCGGCGGCAACATACATTATTTAATTGAGCGCCCTTCCTATCCTGAAGAAAGCCGGTACTACTACGCCGACCTCGACGATCTCAACGCTATTCACAAATGGACGCCGCGCGATCTTTACATCAATCTTATCGGTGTCGTTTATCTGCTGGTTGGATTCTTTGTGCTTCTCAAGCAGGGCGGCCGCGCGCCTTTCTCGTTGCACTTCGCCACGTTGTGCTTAGCCGCGTTTATCTTTCATTTCTACACGCCACTTGGTAGTTACCGCGATCTAGACCTCGCTGTTGCCTTCTTGAAAAACGCGGCCTTCATTTTATTCGGTCCGCTCTTTCTGCATTTTTGTCTTGTCTATCCACAGCGGCAACAGCTTTTTGATTCCAGGCGATGGCGGGCCGCGTTGCTGTATTTGCCGGCGACGTTGCTGTTGATTCTCGCGTGTTTTGTGTTTCTCCGGGGCGCACTGGCGCCGTTGCTGCCTGTGCTGCGCAATCTTCCTGTCTTTTCCGAATCGTTCGTCGGGCTATTTTATCGTTTGACCTTTGCCCATTTTGTGGTGTCGCTGCTGGCCAGTGTCTTCTTCCTGATTCGTACCTGGGTCAAGGTGAAAACGGCAGTGATCCGCCAGCAGATGAAATGGGTAATCTGGGGATCGCTGCTGGCGGTGGCGCCGTTTACCTTGCTTTACGCGGTCGGCTTTTTGCTTGGAGCACAAACTGATCCCTGGTTAATCGACGCGGCAGTCATGCCGTTGATTCTGATTCCACTTGCTTTCGGTTATTCAGTGGTGCGCTATCGACTGATGGACGTCGAGCTTGTGGTTCGGCGCGTGTTTGTTTATGTGCTTACCACTTTATCGATTGCGCTGATGGTGGGTTCGGTGGTTTATCTCGCCGGACTTTACGCACTGGGCGAGGGTGGACCATCAAGCTCAGGCGAGATCACTTTGCGCGTTGTGCTGGCTATCGTGGCGATGGCCGCGATTGTTATGATTGCCGCGCCGGTCAAAAATTTTCTCCAGGAACAGATCGACCGCTTGTTTTATGGCGAGCGCTATGACCTGCGCCACAGCCTGCTGGATTTTGGCCGCACGCTTTCTGCGACTACTGCGCTTGATCCGCTGCTCGATTCACTGGTCAGTCGTTTACAGGAAGTAATGAACGTCGGCCGGGTGGCGATTTTCATTGAAGACAAAAATACGCAGGCCGGTTACCGCGTGGCGCGCGCCGCGGGGCTGAGCGGGGAAATGGTTGTGCCGCCCGACTTTCGCGAAATGATTCGCATTCGTTCGGCTGAAAGTGGCGTAGTCCGCACCGACGATCTTGATCTCGTTCCCGAAACAACTGGTTTCGTACGGCGCGCGCTTCATTATTACGTGCCTTGCGTAGTTCGCGGGCGCATGGTCGCCGTGATCGGTCTCGGTCGATCGGCCGATGGCGCGCTGCTGTCTTCCGAAGACGTAAATATCTTGCTGACCGTTTCGGGTTACGTGGCCGTAGCAATCGAAAATAGTTTGCTTTATCAGGAACAACAAGAGCGCGCCGGTGAGCTAAAACTGCTGAAAGAATTCAATGAATCGATCATTGAATCGATTAACGTCGGGTTGTTGGCCGTGGATCTTGAAGGCCGCGTCACACGCCTTAACTCCGCATTGGAGAAGATTCTTGAAGTGACGCGGTCGGAAGCCACGGGCAAGCGGGTTGAAGAACTCTTTTCGGAAGACTTCACAGACACGCTGCATCAGGTGCTCGGCAACGATCGCTGGCGGCTGCGCGAAACGCGAAATATTTACAAGTTACATACTGCTACCTTCGCCGGCCGTAGCTTAGTGCTCAATATTGCCATCGCGCCGTTACAGGATTCACAGGAACAGACGGGCGCGCTGGTGGTGCTCGAAGACGTCACATCGCGCGTCAGGCTTGAGGAACAGTTGCAGCAACGCGAGAAACTTTCGTCGATAGGATTGCTGGCCGCGGGTGTGGCGCATGAAGTGAATACTCCGCTGACAGGAGTATCGTCCTACACGCAAATGCTGTTGGGAATGCTGAACGAGACTGATCCCAAGCACGCGCTGTTGCTGAAAGTGCGGCGTCAGGCGGAACGCGCCACCAACATCGTCAACAACCTGCTGAACTTTTCGCGCACCGGCGGCGCTACCGAATTCACCGAGATTGACATTAGTCGCGTGCTTGACGATACGCTGCAATTGCTCGAGCCGCAGTTGCGCGGCAATCAAATCGATATCGTTCGTGCTTATGACGCGCAGGCACCACGCATCGTAGGTAACAGTGGCCAGCTTCAGCAGGTCTTCACCAACCTGCTGTTGAATGCGCGCGATGCTATTCCCGTCGGCGGCTCCATTAGAATTGCGACTATTCCCTCTGAAGATCATTCGCTGATCGTCGAAGTTTCCGACACCGGTTTGGGAATTGCCCCGGAAAATGTAGCTAAGATTTACGATCCATTTTACACGACGAAGGGAGTTGGCCGCGGCACCGGCCTCGGCCTGGCTGTGTCTTACGGGATCGTTCAGGAGCATTCGGGCCACATCAGCGTGGAAAGTACGCCGGGGCGCGGCACCACTTTTCGAATCACGTTGCCAACGGCCCACACGCGCGCTCGTTTGCAGTCGGTTGGCGACTAACCGATCCTGAGATTTGAAATCTGAGATCTGAAATTAACAGTCCATCTCAAATCTGAAATTTCAAATTTCAGAGCCAGCAAGAGCACCATGCGGCGTTTGCTCTTGCCTTTTTTTTTGCCCGATTCTCCCCTAAACTAACTGCTCTGAACTGAGGACCACAAACTTTGGCGCTAAAAACGGATAGACGCATCGCAAAAAAAGGATCTGTGCTCATCGTTGACGATGAAGAGATCATGCGCGAGGTATTAGAGACGCTGCTCTCGTCGGAAGGCTATCGCGTTGATCTGGCGAAGACGGGCGAGGAGGGACTGGAAGCCTACGGCCGCCGCGCTTATGACGTCGTGCTGCTGGATGTCTCGATGCCGGGCATTGGCGGCCTGCGCGCGCTCGAAGAGTTTTTGAAAATCGATTCAGATGCGGTCGTCGTCATGATTACGGCTTACGCCACGTTTGATACAGCCATCGCCGCCTGGGAACATGGCGCCTTTGGTTGCATCAGAAAGCCGTTTCAAAACGAGCAAATCACAGGAACTGTCGCCGCCGGAATCAAGCGCCGGCGCAAGGAAGAAGAACGACGCACCCTGCGGCGCGCGATGAGCCGGGCCGTCGATCGTGGCGCTATCGTCGGCCGCTCGGAGGTGATGCAGGAAGTTTTCCAGTTAGTAGAACAGGTGGCGCCCGCTCGTTCTACAGTCCTGATCACCGGTGAAAGCGGTACCGGCAAAGAGTTGATTGCGAAAGCAATTCACGAATCGAGCATGCGCGCGGGCAAACCGTTTGTCACGGTGAACAGTTCGAACATTCCTTCCGAACTGCTCGAATCCGAACTCTTCGGACACACGCGTGGCGCCTTTACCGGCGCGGTCGCGGCTAAGAAAGGTTTGTTTGAAGTTGCCGACGGTGGTTCAATTTTTCTGGATGAAATTGGCGACATCCCACCGGAAACACAGGTACGCCTACTGCGTGTGATTCAGGAGCGCGAGTTCACGCCGCTGGGTGACACCACACCGCGCCGCGTCGACGTGCGCATCATTGCAGCCACCAACATTGATTTGAAGGAAGCAGTCAAGCAGGGGGCGTTTCGCGAAGATCTGTATTACCGCCTGGCAGTCGTGCCGATCGAGCTGCCGCCATTGCGCGATAGACGTGAAGACATTTTGCCGTTGGCCCAACACTTCATCGAGAAATATAACGAAGAGAATGCGCGTCATATTTCGCAGCAGGTTGTTCCGGAAGTGTTGGCCTTGCTCGAAGCTTATTCCTGGCCCGGCAACGTGCGCGAACTCGAGAATGCGATTGAGCGCGCGGTGGTCATTGCGCCCGGCGACGAAGTTACGCGCGAGTGCCTGCGTCCGGAAATCAACGATCCGCGATCGGTGGCGGCGGCTTCGGAAGAAGGCGCAAGTCTGGCGGCGGTGCATGACCTCGGAGGCGGCATCAATTTTTATGATCAGGTGCGGCGCTTTGAGATCGATCTTATTCGTCGCGCGCTGGAGCAAACCGGTGGCCATCAATCGCGTGCCGCGCGTTTGCTGGGAATGAATGCGACGACGTTGAACTCAAAAATCAAGACCTACCGGATCAGCCTGCGGCCTTAAGAAGTTTTGCACGGGGCACTGGAGGCTGTGCCCCTCTTGCCCGTTAGTGATGTTTGCGTCTTGCAGTTTTCAGTTCAACCAGAATTATTTCCATATCGCTGTCAGTAAGATTTTCAGGAAGGTGTTTGACGGCTGGTGTGAAAAGCGACGTGCCCGCCTTCATATCCCGCTCTTCGGTTTTACCTCCCGGAAAGGTAAACTTGACCCGACCGTCTGTCAGAAATATTGCTACGAGGTCCGGGTGGCTGTGCATGACCGACTTTTCATGTGGGCCATATTTTGCGCGCACCACGCGTACCCGCGAGTTTTCAAACTCGACTTTGTAATGGTGGGAATCGACTTTTGTTGCGTCCTGGGCCAAAGCAGAGGGAACGGCCAGCGCCAGGATGAAAAGCGCCAGAAACAATATGCGATGCATAGAAATATCCTCCTATGGATTGTAAAGGGTAAATCGTTTTACGAGGGTGGCGTATTTGTATAGGTGACCAGCACACAAGTCAATGGTTAGCAGGGACAAAATCCGAACCGCTTCTGCTGAGCTAAGACGGGAGTGGTTTTCAGCTCTGACGGCCGAAACCTCTTCCTGCACCCGCTGTCCGGCAATGTGTGACCGCTCGGCGGTGCTTAGCGAACGCAATGGCTGTGTAACAGCACGCATAATGTTCATTGGCGAAGCGCCGGGACGAAAAGGAGCTGATCAAACGCGTGTTCCTTTTTCGGGAGATCAGTCGGGAAAGAACTTTGATCGCTTCCTCGCATCGATCAATTTGCGGCGGCAGGATATCTTTATTACCAGCGCGGCGTTGTGTAATCCGCGCACTGAGACAGGCGCCAATCGTAAACCGAGCAAGTTGGAACTAAACAACTGCTCTGAATTTCTCCACCGTACGTTTGCTTTGATTAATCCCGCAATTGTCATTACGCTGGGTTCAGTTGCGCTGGAAGCGATTAGAACAATTCAACCGCACGGTCTTAGTTTGAAGGCGTCCGCAGCGCAAATACACAACTGGAACGACGGCGTGCTGGTGCCGATTTATCATCCCAGTCCGCAGGTGCTCGCTTCGCACCGGCGAGAGCCGGAACAGCTTGCCGACTATCAGGTGATTGCTCGCGCCCTGCGCAGTGTAGAGGAGGGGGATCGCGTCAATGCCGCTTGAGGCGCAAGAAAAGTCTCTATGACTAAAGCACTAGAACAGATTGTCATTCAAAAACTGGCGCTCGACGAAACGCATGCGCGACTCCGTGCATCCATGGCCGAGCGCGATGGCTGGTCTGTGCCGGCTTCCTATGGCGATCTCGCGCAGGAGTATGCAGCAGTGCGCGAAGCTGGCGCCGGTTTGATCGATCTCTCGGCGCGCGGGCGCTTGCTCGTTAGCGGGTCTGAGGCGGTTCAGTTTCTCAATGGGCTGATCACCAACGACATGAAAACCCTGGGAGTGAATACGTGGATGCCGGGGGCGTTTCCGAATGTGCAGGGAAGACTGATTGCCAGCGTGCGTGTGATTCGCTTGCGGGACGAAGGGGCGCACAAGAAAGTGTGTCCCGCTTTTCTGATCGACACCGAGGCGGCCACACATGAAACGGTTCTGAAAACAATCGAGCGCTTCACCTTAGCCGGCGATTTTCGCGTGAAGGATATAACGAGCGAGACGGCGATGTTGTCGGTGCAGGGTAAAAAAGCGGCAACCATTGTTGGCTCAGTCCTGGGCGATGCCCCCGCTGCGTCAGCGTCGAACGCAGTGCAGCAGATAAATTGGAAACAAACTGGGGCAACACCGGCGGTGACAATCATTCACGCTTCGCATACTGGCCAGGACGGCTTTGATTTGGTTGTAGATAAGGATCACGCCAGCAGTTTATGGGATGTGCTGCAGCATGCCGGCGCGCAACCTGTCGGTTACGATGCCCTGGAGATTTTGCGTATTGAAGCAGGCGTACCACGTTACGGCATCGACATGGATGACACGAACGTGGTAACTGAAACAAATCTGGACGACGCGGTCAGTTACACCAAGGGCTGTTACATCGGCCAGGAAATTATTGCCCGCATAAAATATCGTGGGCACGTCGCGAAGAAATTATCGGGTGTGGTATTCGACGGAATGGCGGCTGTCAATGCCGGCGCGCTTATGAATTCAGTGGATGGAAAAGAGATTGGCCGGATAACTTCAGTGACGTTTTCTCCGAAGCTTAAACGAACCATCGCGCTGGCTTATTTGAAATACGACTTTATCGCGCCTGAAACTGCTGTAAAAGCCGTCACCACCGAGCGCGAATTTGCCGGCAAAGTTGTTGAGCTTCCTTTGGTGTCGTCCGCTGCTCCGTGGGAGCAGAATGTTTATAGTTTACAAGTTTAAATAGAATCATTTCGCTCCGAAGGAGCGAAGCAGTTAATAATTTGGTTTAGCCATAAACATTACGTCCCTACGGGACTAAAGCCAACAGTCTTGCTATTCGAGGTTCGTTCGATGGAAGAGCCCGATCTTTCGTTAGAAGAAAAACACGCACCCGACTTAGATTACCAACAGGCGCGGCTCGCTTACTCCATCATCCAATCGCTGCTGGAACACACACGTGTCGTCAGTGACCTGATCGCGCTTATGGCCCAGACGCTCGATGAAGACACAACCAAAGCGTTGACGCAGACACCGGTGTGGACAGCCTACCTTGATAGCCGCCGCGCCATGGAACGCACCCGCGCAGACGTGGAAACATTTGGGAAAGTTATGAAGCAGTTTAGCGAGGATTAGGCTCCGACACTCTCAGGCGGTGTGGTTCTGAAGATTTCTCGTTTCACTCTGGGCCGGAAGTCCTAAATGAGAAATGATAAATTCTGTATAGATGTTTTTGGTGGCGCACACTCGAACTAAGACAATCAGCGCACGATCATGATCACTTGCCGTTCGCGCCCGCCGTCAAACTCGCAAAGAAATATTCCCTGCCAGCGCCCCAGAAGCAGTTTTCCATCTTTGAAGGGAACTGTCACCGACGAACCTACCAGCGTGGCTTTGATGTGCGCGTCGGAATTCTCTTCGCCGTGACGGAAGCCCATGCCGTGTTGCGGAATCAGAGTGCGGAAGGCGTGCAGCATGTCGCGGGGCACGTCCGGGTCGGCATTCTCGTTCACAGTCAGGCCCGCCGT
>JACCVY010000179.1 GCA_013697915.1 Blastocatellia bacterium
CCTGGCTGAGCGGTGTGTTCCTGCTCTTCATCGTCATCTGTTTCGGATTCAGCGGGTATCTGCTGCCCTGGAACAAGCTGGCGTTTTTTGCCACGAAAGTCGGCACAGAAATAGCGGGAGTGATTCCGATCGTCGGACGACCAATGCTCCGCTTTCTGCGTGGCGGCGACGATGTAACTGGGGCAACGCTGACTCGCTTCTTTGGGTTTCACGTAGCGGTGTTGCCGGCGGCTGCAACGGTGTTGATAGGCATCCACGTGCTGTTGGTGCAACAACACGGGATGAGCGTGCCGCCTTCTCTGGCAGGCCAGCCGGTGAAGAAAATGAAGTTCGTGCCGAACTTTTTGCTGCGCGATCTCATCGGTTGGATCTTGGCGATCGGCGTTCTGGCTGCGCTGGCCGCGTTGTTCCCCTGGGAACTGGGCGAGAAAGCCGATGCGTTTGCCTCTGCGCCTGCTGGTATCAAGCCTGAATGGTACTTCCTCTTCATGTTCCAAACACTGAAGTGGTTGCCCGCGAAGATCCTTGGGATGGATGGTGAAGTGCTCGGCATCGTGGCCTTCAGTATCGTGGCGCTGCTCTTGTTTATCGTCCCTTTCGTGGACAAGCCTCCGGAAAATCGCCGGCGCACATTGATCTTTAACTCATTTGGAGTGCTGGCGCTGCTGTATATCGTCGTGATGACAATCGTCGGGTATGTGATGTGACGAGACTCTAAAGATGGACTGTCGAGAGAGCCAAACTGATCGATATGAGTCGGCCGATGTGGCGACTCAGTTTTCTCTGTGCAACCTCTGTGGCTCTCCGTGTCTCTGTGGTGAAATCGCGCCGAAAAACATTCACCACAGAGACACAGAGATCTCACAGAGAACCACAGAGGATGTACCGCTACCCAATTCATTTCTTAAGCAAGCCGTTAAGCTCGCTCTTTTCGTCGCGATCATTCTGACGCTCTTCACTACGACTTCGGCGCAAAAGAAAAGTTCGTGCATCGAATGTCACATAAAGCTCGAAGATTCCAGGCTAAGCGCACCCGCCAAACTCTTCGACAACGACATTCATCACGCACGCGGCTTGTCGTGTAATGACTGCCACGGCGGCGATCCGAACGCCGACACAAAAGAAGCTGCAAAAGATCCGCGCAAGGGTTATCTCGGCAAGCCAAAGACAGCCGACGTTCCGGCGTATTGCGGCAAGTGTCACAGCGACGCGAATTTGATGAAGAGGTTTAATCCTTCGCTCCGCGTGGATCAGGAACGCGAATACTACAGCAGTGTTCATGGCAAACTACTTAAGACTGGAGAGACGCGGGTTGCCACCTGCATCAGTTGCCACAGTGTTCACGGAATCAGGGCGATCAGCGATCCCTTGTCATCTGTCTATCCGGCAAACGTTGCCGAGACCTGCTCGAAGTGTCACGGCAGCGCTGATTACATGCGCGGACTCGGAATTCCCAGCGATCAGTACGCCAAGTACAAAACGAGCGTCCACGCTCAGGCGCTGTACGAGAAACAAGATCTGTCGGCGCCAACTTGCAATGATTGTCATGGCAATCATGGCGCAACGCCGCCGGGCATCGCTTCGGTTGCGAACGTCTGCGGCCAATGCCATGCGCGCCAGGCCGAGTTGTTTCGGACCAGCCCGCACAAAGCAGCCTTCGATCAAAAGGAGCTAGGTGAGTGCGTCACCTGCCATAGCAACCACGCGATTAATAAACCGAGTGATCAACTGATCGGAACCAGCCAGGGCGCGCTCTGCATTAACTGTCACACGCAAGGCGATAAGGGTTTTATCGCCGCCGGCCAGATGCGTTCAGGAATTGATGAATTGTTGGCAGACATTGGTAAATCAACTGAAATTCTGGACCGGGCTGAGCGAGCCGGAATGGAAGTCAGTAAACCAAAGTTTGAACTGAAAGGCGCAACCGATGCGCTGACTCATGCACGCGTGCTGATTCACTCGTCGTCGACTGGCGAAGTTGATAAGGTGGTCCGGCCGGGTCTCGAGGCCGCGGCCAAGGGTTATCAAGCCGGGGTGGCGGCACTATCAGAGCGCAGGTTCAGGCGTGAAGGACTGGCAGTTTCGCTGGTGTTCATATTGTTCCTGGCGTTGTTGGTCTATCTAAAGGTCAGACAAATCGAGCGTAGGCAAGCAACCAGCGCCGACGGCGTTTGATGCAACTGCTAAGCAATGAAACTTCCGTATAGAAAAAAACTAGTAGCATTCACGTTAGAAGCGTCCTTGCTATTTTTGACTCCACCGCTCATTTCAGCGACGGCGAGCACAAATGTCGTGATTGAACCGCAGAAACGCGTACAAACTCGGCCTGCGAAAAAAGCCGTGACACCAAAGAAGCCGCGCGTGGACTACTCAAAATTCTCACATCGCACTCACGTTGAAGGTCAGAAGCTAACTTGTGATTCCTGTCATAAAGTTCCCTCAAAAAATTGGAAGGAAGTTCGCAAAGCGGACGCGGCGTTTGCGGATGTCAGCGATTTTCCTGAACACTCTTCCTGTTTGAACTGTCATCGCCGGCAATTCTTTGCTCGCGAAAGGCCAGCGCCAGTCATCTGCGCGAATTGTCACGTCAACAATAGCCCACGCGATACCAGCCGCTATCTGTTTCCGAGCCTCGGCGACGTTAGCGATCCGATCCTGAAGCGGCGTGAGTTGGTTTCGGAATTCGGTGTTTCATTCCCGCACGACAAACACATCGATGTTGTCGGCCTTAACCTGCCCCATACCGGTGATAACAGCAGCGCACTGTTCGTAAACGTCTCGTTGCAGGAAAAGAAGAAGGATGCGACCCCGGCCAGTTGCCCGGTTTGTCATCAGACCTATCAGCCGCAGGGCAACTCAAGCGAAGAATACATCACGAAGCCGCCAAAAACTCTTGGCGACAATTTCTGGCTAAAGAAAGGGACGTTCAAAACGATCCCAAATAGCCACACTACCTGCTTCACCTGTCACAATGCGGACTCAGGGATCGCACCCGAAGCAAAGGACTGCAATGTCTGTCACAAATTGCTGGTGCCAGATGGGAACCAGAAGGCCGATTTCGATCAAAAACTGGCTGCTGATATGGCGATTACGGACAAGTTTATTCTTGCAAGATGGAGCCGCCGCCTGTCAGCGGGCGCATTCCGACATGAAGGCGGCGAGCATCCCGATCTGAGCTGCATGAGCTGCCACAACGTAACGGCGTTTAATACGCTCGACCCGCAAACTATGAAGGTTCCGGTTCGATCTTGTGGCGGCGCCGATGGTTGTCACATAACGGCGACCAGTGATGACGGCGGAGCTTTGAACTTTGAATTGGATCAGAAGAAAAAAGATCCGGCGTTCGTTTGTACCAAGTGCCACGTCGCTTTTGGTCGCGAGCTCGTTCCCGAAGATCATCCGAAGGCGATGCCGACGCCAAAGCCGAAAGTGAATCCGAGTTGATGGTGGTATTGTTCAAAAAACTGTTAAAAAGTTTTGGTAAGGATCAGCGTAGGTTTCTCCGTGCGATCTCTGTCTTCCTCTGTACCTGTGTGGTGAGTATTTTTCGACGCCGATTTACCATAGGGATACAGAGTGCCACTGAGGTTTCACAGAGTGGGCGGTTATCGAAGTCGCGCCTGGCAGGATTGGTCGCGGCAACGAGCCTAATCGGTTTCGGTATCGTTACGGTTTTCAATTCACGCGCAGCTGGATCGATACCACTCCCGTCTGTCGAACTCAGCCAGGAGCAAATGCAATTTCCGGAAGGTTTGGATTATGGAAAGTTTCAGCACAGCAGTCGCAATCATTCGCGTTTGCCGTGTCTGCTGTGTCATCGTCGCGAATCCAATGCGCCGATCCCGAAACGTCCGGGCGGTTCCGGTCATCTTCCTTGCGCCGGATGCCACGCTCAGCAGTTTGCTAATTCGGATAGTCCCATCTGCACAATTTGTCATACAGACGTGAAGTCGGGAGCCCTGAAATCATTTCCGCGTCTGCAAAGTTTCAGAATGAAGTTTGATCACTCGCGCCATTTGAAGCTGGGAAGTGTTAGCTGCGCTACCTGTCATCGGCCGTCGCGTGGAGGCGTGGCGCTTTCCATACCGTCGGGATTCAACGCACACGCGACATGTTATCGCTGTCACACGCCGCGCGCGGAATCAGGTGGCCGCGATATCTCTTCTTGTGGCACCTGTCATCAGCTAGGTGGTTATTCGCGGACGCCTGAATTTGCCCAGGCCTTCCGGGTTGGCTTTAGTCATGCAAAGCATCAGAAAGTAACTTGCAACAACTGTCATCAGGTGCGAGCGGGAATGCCACAACGGAGACAAGTGACCGCGCCGGAACCCCTCAATCATCATGCGACCGGACGGGCCTTAAGTTGCATGTCTTGTCATGATGGAAAGCGGGCGTTCGGCGGTGATGACTTTTCAGTGTGTAAACGTTGCCACACCCGCACGGCATGGCATTTTTGATGTGACCAGGTTGTTAAGGATTGCGATGTGGTTTGGGGATGAAATCAGTACCACCTTGTATGTTGAAGCATGCAAGTTTCTAGGTGCAGAATGAGCAACCTGGAAATGTATTAGCTCGAGGCGCAATAGAACGTTACCACCTTGGTGCTGACAGCCCGTCCGCGAGCCAGCTT
>JACCVY010000134.1 GCA_013697915.1 Blastocatellia bacterium
CTTTTGGACCACATCGCGTTGGCCGCTACACAGCTGACGGCCAGCCAGCTATGGAAATGACGCCGCCAAGGAAAGCGACAAAAGCAGTCGCTTCCAATCGCGGCTTGGAAAAGTCAGGCCAAAAAGCCGCCTGACTTTCCCACATTCCCACAGCTTTCTACTGCTGGATAGTTAAATGAACGAATCGGACACTTCACTTGCTAATAACACCGGACATTTTAATTTGCTAACAACACCGCTCGTTGCCGCTCGTGTCGTTGCCGTGGGTGTCGTGGCACGACGTCTATGGCGTCTTAGCATCCCCGGTCGGAAAGCCGCGTTTCTTCATCAGCGCTTCAACACGCGCGTCGCGACCACGAAAAGCGCGATAGCCTTCGGCCGGATCGATGGTGTTCCCGACCGAGAAAATATATTTGTGCAAACGCGCCGCTACCTTTCGATCATAGGGACCGCCACCCTCGACGAATGCCTGATACGCATCAGCAGTCAACACATCCGCCCACAGATAGCTGTAATAGCCTGCCGAATAGGCGTCGCTCGAAAAGATGTGAAGAAAATGGGGCAGCCGGTGGCGCATAACGATTTCATGCGGCATGCCCAGTTCCGCCAGCGTTTCTTTTTCAAAAGCATCCGGATCAATCTTCTTGTCGCCGGCCAGATGCAGTTTCATGTCGACCAAAGCGCTCGCCAGGTACTCAACCGTAATAAAGCCCTGGTTGAATCTCGACGATCGATTGATGCGATCGACCAGACCCTGCGGAATGGGTTTGCCCGTCTGGTAATGAACCGCAAATCTGTTGAGCACTTCCGGAGTCGATAGCCAGTGCTCCATGAGCTGGGACGGAAACTCAACGTAATCCCGCGCGACCGCTGTGCCGGACAAGGTCGGATAAGTCACGTTTGAGTTGAGACCATGCAGCGCGTGCCCAAACTCATGAAACATCGTGCTCGCATCGTCCCAGGAAATCAGCAAAGGCTCGCCCGGTTTTCCCTTCAGGAAGTTCGCGTTGTTGGACACGATGGTCGTAACTTCGCCATTGATTTTTTCCTGACTGCGGTACGCATTCATCCAGGCGCCCGAACGCTTGCCGGCGCGCGCGTATGGATCAAAGTACCAAAGCCCGATGTGTTTCTTAGTTGTTTTGTCGGTCACCTCCCAAACTCGAATGTCCGGATGGGCAACCGGCACGTTGGTGACCGGCGTGAAGTTAAAATTGAACAGTTCGCCAGCAACCCAGAAGATGCCTTCGCGCAGTTTCTCCAGTTGCAGATAAGGCTTCACTTCATTCTGGTCGAGATCGTATTTTTGCTTGCGGACCTTCTCGGCGTAATAGCGATAATCCCATGGCTCGATCTTTATGCCTGCACTTTCCTTGTCGGCCAGTGCCTGCATGTCGGCGACTTCTTCGTGAACTCGCGCGACCGCCGGCTTCCATACGGCTTCCATCAATTCCATGGCGCGCTCAGGCGTTTTCGCCATGGAGTTCTCCACGCGCCAATGAGCATGTGTCGGATAGCCAAGCACCTTGGCGCGTTCAGCGCGCAACGCCAGTATTCGAGTGATGATGGCGTTGTTGTCATGTTCATCGCCGTTGTCGCCACGATTGACGAACATGCGCCAGGCTTTCTCGCGCAAGTCGCGGCGGTCAGAGTAAGTAAGAAATGGATCGACAGAGGAGCGTGTGTTCTGTATCAGCCATCCGGTTTGCTTCGTTGTTACCGCAGCAGCCGCGGCAGCATCACGAACCGATTGCGGCAAGCCTGCCAACTCGGCATCACTCTTCAGCAGTATGTTCTGGTCATTCTCTTCTGCTAAGACGTTTTGACTAAAGTGCGTAAACAGTCCCGCCAGGTCCTGGTTGATCTGCGATAGGCTCGCCTTGGCTTCCGTTCCCAGCTTCGCGCCTGAGCGGACAAAGTTCGTGTAATAAAGCCAGGTGAGACGTTGCTGCTCCGCAGTCAATTTCTTTTTGGCCGGCGAATTGTAAACAGCTTCGATACGCTGGAAGAGCGCGGCGTTCTGGGTGATTTGATCGTTAAAGGCAGCCAGCTTTGGCGCCATCTCGCGCTGCACCACCTGAAACTCCGGCGACGCCATCGTGCCACCCCAAACACCGTAGACGGTGATTACGCGATCGAGCGTGCGGCCGGAACGTTCCAACTCTGCGATAGTATTTTCAAAACTTGGAGCAGCCGGGTTGTTCGCAATCTTTGCAACCTCGGCGAGGTTCTCACTCATTGCCGCTTCCAGCGCCGGTTTGAAATACGGTATCTGTACGCGATCAAAGGGTGGCACGCCACCATAGGGGCCAGCCCAATTCGCGAGCAGCGGGTTAGCGTTAGCGGCAGCCGGCGATTGAGCTGCAGCGGATTCAATCCTCAACGCGTCCATATTGGTCATGCTTAGGCTGCTGACAATAAATAAGACGGCAAACACCGTCAGAAGAGGCAGCACGGAGCTGCGGGCGATCAGGTCGCGCATAAACACCAACTTTCTATGTAAGAAGAATTCACCGCCAAAATTAAGCGGAGGGAGACTAAGGGAGAGGTAAGTATAGGTGAAGAGCCGTGAAATCGTAAATCGTGAATCGTAAATGCGCTGTGGGTCGACTAATACAGAACCGGAAGCGGTAGCGACCGGGTCGGGCTTGCGATAGAACAACACCTCCATTTCATAGATCGCCGAGAGCGCTAGCTTACAATGAGGGTGAGCTCTACACCGTGCAGACCCGGTCGCTACCGCTTCCGGTTCTGTATTAGTCGACCCACAACGCCTACGGTTTTCCGTTCCGATCTGCGTTTATCCGCGAAAATCCGCGGCTGATTTTCAGTGTGCGTAATTAGCGCGCTGGCAACGCGAACACGCTGTTGGATTCACTTTCGCTAATGTCGATCCTAATCTGGAAGGCTTGCGGTCGGATGCGCGTTTCGCCGAGTTAATGAGTTCCAGCAGCAAGACAGTCACGCAACCGGCAGAGCAAGGGGCTGGCAAGAATTCCCCGCTGACCCAGTCTGCTAACTAAACGGCGCAGTTCATCACCGGCGCCGCTCTCCCCGCCGCAGCTTTGCACAAAGAGTCCGCTCGGGTCGACGCGGAGCGTTGTCATTAACACCGTGGCTTCAGCCCGGTGACCACGGCCGGTGATCATGAACGGTCCAACCGTTTCAACGGTTTTCGGCGTCCCGGGTAAACCGTTAAAACGGTTAAGGAAAGTGAAACCCTCCTTTATCACCGGGCTGAAGCCACGGTGCTAATGAGAACGCTTCGCGTCGTGCAGAGGTAGGTTGGATTCCGCTGCCGTCTCGCTTATCTCTGATTTACCACTTACGATAATAAAGAATGAAACAAGTCGGCCGCTTCCTCCTGATTGCCGTCGCGCTAATAATGATCCTGTTTGTTCCCAGCAATCTGATTTCGACAGCCGCATCACCCTTGAGACGCTTTTGCAGCGCGGAGACGATGAGGCACGTTGGTCCACGTCGCGCGCAGCCCGAATTGAAGGCTACGTTGTTTCCATCTCTTCAGGGCCGCTTGAAGCGGCGAACTGTTTTTGCCGTCGCGATATTCACATCATGCTTGCGACGCGTCCGGACGCACCGTCGCGCGAGCAGGTTGTTCTGGAAGTAACGCCACGGATGGAAACAACCAAAGAATGGACGCTGGAAACATTGAAGCGCGAGCTGACTGGTCGTCGGGTGCGTTTCGAAGGCTGGCTTTTCTTTGATGCTTTACACGCAGGCGAATCTGAAAACACCGCGCCCGGTAGGGCAAACAACTGGCGGGCGACCGCTTGGGAACTTCATCCCATTACGAACATGGAAATTTTGAAGTGATTCGTGATGTCACTCACTCATCACTGACCACTCAGTACTCAGTACTTTGTTCGATTAGGCCGCCTCCAACACTCAATTCCTGCGGACTGGGGACAGCACCCCATTGCAGAGAGCTACGACAGCGCGAAGGCGCGGAAGCGGTTTTTTTATTTCTCGAACGTCCAGCAGCGTTGCATTAAAGTTGTTTGGTCCCACCTGATTAATGAAGTCAAAAAATGTGAAGTCGTCAACATACATTGAATAGTCGACGTAGAATCCGTGGACATCAAGCACGCGAGTAATTCCGACATCACCGCTAAACCCTTCCAATTTATTCGCGACCCTGACCGCCTCTTTGAACATTTGGGAAGCGCGAAAACTGTCAAAGAGCAAGTAAACGTTTGCTGCTCCAACCAGCAGCGACAATCTTTCCTGAGCATTAGTTAGCTTGGTCCCTAGTTCTTCGACTTTGTTCAAGAACTCGTAGGCCAAAGTGACATCTTTGCTTTTCTGGACCAGTAACGATTTGGCTATCAATGTAAAAACATAAGCGCGTCTTGCCAAATCGTTATCACGCTCAGCTAATAGTGCAGCCTTGTCCAATTGTTGGTGGCGAGAATCCCAGACGGCTATATCGAACCTGAGGAACTGTCTGGCTTCGTCACGATACCTCTCAGATAACTTTTCCAAAAGTTCGAACGCTCTCTCTTGTTGCTTCGCTCTGAGGGCGGTCATGGCTGCCCGATAGTAGAGCTGATCTTTACTTCGGGAGTCAGCTGCCTGTTCTGCCCTTTGCACCAGATAATCGACGGTCGCCACATTTCCTGCGCCGCTCAAACTTACGTCGCTAGGCATTGTTTTCCATCGCTCAATTGATGCTTGCGACTCTGCATTTTCATCCGCCGGTAGATAACCGGCAATAACATCTTTCTGTGTTGAAAGAGATGGGGAAAGCCCTGGGAGGTACCTGGCCGCTTCCGGTTCTATCAAGCTGATGAGATAGAAGTCACCCATAACTCCTCCGACTAGACCTTCTACATTTCCAGGAAAATAGCGTGTGGGCTCTAATAATATGCCTGCTGAAGCATTCAGGAAGTGCCTGGCGAGCCCGACATCAACCGGGTAACTTTCGCCAACGCTGGCATAGGTCGGTATCTGATAGACGCCGAGTGCATGAGCGGTCAAAGCCGGCATTCGACCCGGAGAAAAAACGTATGAATAAAGCAGGATAAGTTCTGAAATATTACGGCCTCGCCTCGTCTTGCAGCTCTGGAGCGCAGCGCTGAAAAAGTTGTTTGCCAGCGGAACGTTTTTTTGCCTAAGTGCTCCAAGGAAGACTAAGGTTTCAGGGATGACCGCACCGATCAGCGACTCGTTTGCTAATGAGACTGCAAGGGCAGGCTCCTTTTCGATGAGTTCAATAGCAAGCTTTAAGCGCAACTCCACCATGCGCTCTCTAGAGTTAGTGGACGCCGGAGTTTTCGTATCGGCGAAGCTGTCTTTGTCCTCATAGCGCTCGATATACGAGCTGCTAAGTTCGCGATCGAATGAAGCTGTGATCTGGATGATCTTTCTGAGGATTAAATCGGGATCGAGATCACTATCTTTGGTATCGGAGGAAGTGGTTGCTCTTAATTCGATGGCATCGTTGAAAAGAGCGTTAAGCATACTGCGGCAGTGTTCCGGTCTCGACTTAGCGAGCAGCTTTACAATGCTTTCCGCAATTTCCACACGGGCCCGAATATCCTCAACCTGTGGCAATTCATCAATGGTTGAATCAAGCACTAGTATGGCAATAGGGCGGTTTGGCGAACTCTTGGCTCTTTTGCTGAGCGAAGTGTTCGTTCGCGAGCCGCGCGGCGGTGATGAGTTTTGCGCTGCAAGGACGCCGGGAATATGAAGTGTGAGTCCCAGCAGCAAAGCGGTACTAAACGCATATGTCATGGAATTCATAATGTCGAACTTGAGTCGATCAGAGACGATATTTCTCTGAGGCTATTCTCAGTCAGCTTCCCATATCTTACCCACTCGATCTTGCCCTTTGGGGAAACGAGCAAGACGACCGGCACAGCGACTACTCTATAGGCTCGCTGAATTGATTTATCTGGTATCAGTATTTCAAAGTTTGGATTAGCGCTGCTTAAGGTCGCTTTGGTATCGGCGTCGGTTGACATGCCAAGTGTAATGTAATTCTTGGCTTGAGCGCGGGTTGTAATCTGTTTCCAAACAGGAAGCTCACTGATGCAGATGTCACATTGTGGAGAGAAAATATAGAGCAGATATCGTGATGTGCCGTCATAAACTATTCCACTTCGCTTCCCTTGGAGGTTGACGGCCTCAAAGGAAGGAACAATATCGCCGACCTGAGCAGTTGGAGGCCCAGTCAATGTTCCCAGCCATGGATGCAGTTCTTCTTTGAGTTGGGCATTTTGCTTTTGAAGTTTAGCGTTCTGCTTGGCTAAGAAGAACATAAAAGTCAAAGCAATAATTATCGAAATAAAGAGAATGCTATTGGAGAGACCAAGAATGCTGGGTTTCCGCATCGTTATCCTTTGAGGAGAGGCCAACCCGTCATGTCACTGCTCCCGCCCTGCTTAAGAATCTAAGTTAGCCTGGCTCGCAATAACAGTTTTCGCGTAACGAGTTTGATTGAAGCCCGCGCGATACGATGAACAGCTTCAGAAACTGTCGGACACGTTCTCGTACACAGTGAGCAGGCGACTCTTCACAGTTGGCCTAACTGTGTAGTAACAACATCCGCTGCAAGTGAGATGCCCGCTTGTATCGTAATGGGCAACACCAGCTCGGCGCGTAAAGCCGTTGATACAGTCACATTCCCGACACGCCTGAGGGGCTGGCACGGCCGATGCTATCGAAACCAAGCCGAGAGTAATAGTTCCTAAGAGGGTTATTATTGAGAGGACGAGTCGAATCTTGTGCATTTTTCCTCCAATTCCTACCACCAGTTGAGAGTTTGTAGGTTGAGCAGACGGTCGCGCAATATCCAGGCGAGAAGACTAGTTTGGTGCGCAATACTTGTCAAGTAAATGGTCTATGAATAAGACCCGCTTAAGGATTCTGCCGCGGCATTCGCTTATCGCAAATAACCTGGCCCACGGAGCACGCGGCCGGCGAGTGCCGGCGTACGCTGGCCGCTATCGACTTCGATCTGTCCGTTGACGATTACGTAGTTAATCCCAACTGGATATTGATTCGGGTCTTCGAATGTCGCGCGATCGATGACTGTCTTCGGATCAAAAATCGTGATGTCGGCGAAATAACCTTCGCGCAGCACGCCACGCTGCTTCAAACCGACGTTAGCTGCCGGTAATCCGGTCATCTTATGAATTGCCAATTCCAGGGGCAGCAAATGCTCGTCGCGCACGTAGCGGCCGAGAATTCGTGGGTAGGTTCCCCAGCCGCGTGGATGCGATTTTGATCCAGCCAACGGACCGTCGGTCGCACGAGCGCCATTATCCGTGCAGATACTGACGAACGGGGACTTCAACGCTGCCTTCATGTCTTCTTCACTCATCATGAAAAAGATCGCTCCGGTCTGGCCATGATCAGCAATGATGAAATCAAAAAGCGCATCGAGTGGATCTTTGTTTTGTGATGAAGCGACTTCGGAGAGGCGCTTGCCCTGCCAATTCTCGAGACCGCGATTCACAACAGATGCGATCAAAATTCCACCTGGCCCACCGCTGCCGAGATAAATGTTCTCCCAATCATTCGAGTCGGTGATGATTTCTTTCTTCAAGCGCTGCCGCGTGCCCGAATCTTTTAAGCGGGCAATCATTCGATCTGTTCCACCCTCCAGCGCCCATGGCGGCAGACAGGCGCTAAGCGAAGTACTGCCGGCGACATAGGGATAAACATTGGCAGTAATCTTCAATCCTTGTCGGCGCGCAGCTTCAATCAGACGAAGCATTTCGGGCATGCGACCCCAGTTTTTCTTATAGGCGGTTTTGAAATGCCAGATCTCAGCAGGAATATTTGCGCGACGTGCAATCGCGAAGACCTCTTTCATTGAATCGTCAATCGAATTGGCTTCGCTGCGTTGGTGCGTGATGTAGATGCCGCCGTATTGATGGGCAACTCTCGCAAGTTCCACAATCTCGTCGGTCGTTGCGAAGCGCGCCGGCACGTATTGAAGCGAGGTAGAAACACCTAAAGCGCCGTCCGTCATCGCGTCGGCGACAAGCTTCTTCATTTGTTCCAGTTCCGCAGGCGTGGGCGGACGATCGTCGTAGCCAATCACGTATTCGCGCACCTGCGTCGCTCCCACAAATGTGCCCAGATTTACACCGGAACCCTGCTTTGCGAGCCGCTTGAAATATCCATCCAGCGTGCGCCAGTCGACAGTCAGGTTGAAGCGACGATTAAAGTCATCCTGCTCTTTTAGAATGCGATCATTGAGCGGGGCAATCGATTCGCCTTCGCCGGTAATTTCAGTTGTCACACCCATCATTACTTTACTCATGGCCCGCGGATCGATAAGCAGGAACTGCTCTGATTGTCCAAGCATGTCGATGAAGCCAGGCGCGACAACCTGCCCGCGCGCATTGATGGTCTGTTTCGCTTGCGCCCCACCCAGGTTTCCGATGCTTGCTACACGATCACCCTTAATCGCGACGTCGGCACTGAAGGCAGAACGGCCAGTGCCATCAACCACTCGACCGTTCCGGATGATGATGTCGTACTCAGGCGGCGCTGCCTTGCTTGCGAACGGGAGCGACGAGGTCAACAGCAAGAGCGCCAAAGCTAATGCGAATGGGATTCTGCGTGTCATGATTTCACCATCGAGGCTGGGATTTGCGGAACGAGGAATCCTAGTCATTCATTGCCGAGGTGTCCAGCATTCAGTAATCAACTGCCTGGCACGTGTTGTAAGATAAGTGTCCTGCGATCTTTGCGTTTCGGCTGAAAGAACTCAATGAAATTAATTGTTATTCACGGCGCGCCGGCCGTCGGTAAGCTGACAGTTGCGCGCGAACTTTCCCGGCTCACCGGCTTTCCTTTGTTTCACAATCACCTGACCGTCGATTTGGTCAGTTCCCTTTTCGCTTTCGGCACGCCGCCTTTCGTCAGCTTACGCGAACAGATTTGGCTCGCTGCTTTTGCCGAGGCCGCGCGAAATGATCTGTCGCTGATCTTTACCTTCAATCCTGAGCGCACCGTTAACAAAGAATTTGTTCAGCAGACGATTGCTGTTGTTGCCGCGGCGGGAGGGCGCGTTGTCTTTGTGGAATTGACCTGTTCTCAACCTGAACTGGAGCGCCGAATGGAAGAACCGTCACGGAAGGAGTTTGGTAAGTTGGCTTCAGTCGATCAGTATCGAACACTAAAAAGCGAAGGCGCATTTGAGTTTCCGAAATTACCAAGCGACATCGCGATCGACACCACAAAACAATCACCGGCTGCCGCCGCAAGACTAATCAGCAATCATCTCGCATCGCTGTAGCCGCTCAAAGCGTTGCGGCTCAGACGCCTACCCCTTGTAAAGCAAACTGTTAGTTTACGTTGGTGCAAAGCCTCTCAATTTGAGTGCTAACTCACCACCAGCAAACTAACAGTTGCTTTACACTGGGCGGCAGAGCCGCGCTTTCCTAGAACGTGAACTTCACCGCCAACTGCACCTGTCGCGGATCGCCTACCCCCTGGCGTAGGAAGCCGTCAAAGTTAAAGAGGCTGGGTGCAGTCAAAGAATTTTGATTCCCGGCCCCGGACAGCGAGTTGATCCGGTTATCCGTGTTGAAGGTATTGAACATTTCCACAATCGGAATCAGCGCGAAGCGCTCGCCAAATTTGAAGGGCCGGGACAAACGCCAATCGAATGAGAAATATTCATTGTCTTTGCGTCGGGTGTTGCGATTGGTCGCAGTGCGCGTCGCGGGCGTGGCCGGCTGAGCCGAACGCATCTGAACACGCGGCACAAACTCAAAACGCCAGGGCAGCTCTGAGTACATGTAAAAATTAAACTTGTGTCGGATGTCGCGATCTGAGAGCGCGTAATCCAACTGCAGATTATTGATGTCAAACGATCGGTCAGTAAAAGGATCGCGTTCGTTCGAGTCATCGTCCTTGTCTTTTGAATAAACGTAGTTCCATTCGAATTGGTATCTGTGGCTGAGACGTTTGCGCATGCCTACGGTAAAACCGTTGTAGAGCGACTTGCCGTTGGCACTGGTCACCGCAACCTCACCGAGATAATCGCCGAAGATTGGAAAACCGGCCGCGTTAAGCTTGCGATTGACATTCACAAAGCGGGTTAGATGGACGCCCTGAGAATGAGTGAAATCAAAATACATCGACAGGTCACGTGTGATCTGTTGTTCAAACTGCACGTTGCTTGTGTAAATGCGAGGATTAGCGTAGTCACGGCTAAATACGCGCACGCCGCTAAAGCATGGGAAAGGGTTAGTAAACGGACCGGCAGCACTGAAATTGTTAATGGTGTTGCACGAACCGGCAGACGGCGTTACCAATCCCGGCCAGGTCGGAGCGGGAACACCAAACGAGATTAGCTGCGAACTTACAAAGATCGTCTGTTGCTGAACGCCGTTTGTAGTAACTGACCCAACTTGCGACAGCATATTTTGACGAGCATAGTAAATTCCATAGCTCGCTCTCAAAACCGACTTGCCCTCTTTCGATATGTCCCAGGCAAAACCAACACGCGGCTGAAATTCTTTTTTCGGACTATGCAGCGTTCCGTCTGAAGGAAAACGCGGGTCACTTAAGAATCTGGCGTAGGCGGTTTGCGAAGGTGGGACAGTGACGTTGGGAAAGATTTGCGCTTCCCAACGCAATCCGTAATTCAAAGAGAAGTTAGGTCTAATCTGCCAACGGTCCTGAGCGAATAATGAGTAGTCCTGATTCGTAATCTTTGAAGCGCCCGCAGCGTCGGTGGCCGGACCGTTCCGGGCTGCGCCCTGCAGGAAGAGCAACAATGGACCACCGACACTGCTGCCTGCCGGACAGCTCTGATTAAAAGGAGCACCGGTTGTGACCCAACCCGTAAATCCGAAGGTTGGCGTTAGACATTCACCCACGTTCGGTCCGAATCCATTCGCAGCGGGCGCAGAAGCATATCGTAGAAAACCAGTAACGCTGTCGAAAATGTACCGCCCCTGAAAAAATCCACGGAACACCTGGTCGTTGAGTGTATGCAGCCATTCGCCGCCGAATTTGACGTTGTGGTTACCGGAAACAATCGAAAAGTTATCTTTGATGTCGGTGCGCCAAAGCAGTTCATCCACTGTTGGGTTGAGAAAGAACGGATGACCAAATCTGAACGTCGTCCCGAAACCCATTGCCGTATCAGCAGGCACGTTAGACGTGACCGCCGAACGCGGTCGCAGCTCACGCGTGTATGAGAAGTGCGCCTCATTCAACTTCGTTGCCGAGATCGTGCTGAAGAGATTCAGGTTGAAGTTATTGATCTTCGACGGGCCCTCAGTACCGTTCGCAGAATTCCCGTAAGTAGCAACGTCGAAAGTCTGGTTTGTATTTCTGGAATAATCGAAGTTGTACGAGATTCCCAGTTTGTTATTCTGCGTAACGTCCCAGTCAGTTTTGAATAAAATCGCCTCATTACTGATTTGATGTTTGACTGGCAGGCCTTCTTGCTGATTGCGACTGGTCCGGAAAAAATTAATCAGCGCCACCCTTTGGCAGTCACCACTACCATTTATCAAAGCCTCGTTCGCCTGAACCGTCGGCGCCGCCACCGAACACGGAGTACCGATTGGGGTACTCAGGTTCTCGCGATCCAAATTTTCCCGAATGCCTTCGAACGCCAGAAAGTAAAACGCTTTATCTCTCTTTATCGGACCACCGATACTTCCGCCAAATTGTTCGCGACGAAATCCTTTTAGCGGCTTATTGTCAGAGGTGTGAGCGGAGAGGGCTTCCAACCGCTGGAAGTAAAAGAGACTCCCGTGCGTATTGTTGGTGCCTGACTTAGGAATCACGTTAATGATGCCGCCGGCTGTGCGGCCAAACTCCGCGGCGGCCCCAGTTGCGACCACTTGAAATTCCTTTACCGCATCCAGTGGAATGTCTATGGCGGCGCGCTGTCCCCCGAGCTGTTCGCCAAAGAAGCCGTTGTTGTAATCGCCGCCATCAAAGCTGACGTTGTTAAAGACGCCGCGCTGCCCGGCAAAAGTAATCTCGTCTCCATCTGGTCCCTGCACAACGCTTACGCCGGGCGTCAAAGTGAGGAGATCTTCAAACTTGCGGCCCAGAATAGGCGTGGTCGATACTGCAAGTTCATTCAGTGTGGTGCTTGACTCGGTTTTTACAGTATCAACGGTGGGCGCTGTGATTGTGACTCGTTCCTCCACGCCCGAGACTTTCATTGCTATCGGCAGCGTCATCGTCTGGCCCACTGTCAGCTCAAGATTTTCCGCCACCAAAGTGCCAAACCCCTGCTTGGTTACCGTCACGTTGTATTTACCTGACGGAAGCGCGAGCGCGACAAAGCGTCCGCCTTCGTCCGACGTCAGTGTCTTGGAAAAATTTGTGTCGAGATTCTTAATCTCGACCGTGGCGCCCGGCACAATCGCACCGTTGGCGTCGGTGACCGTACCTTGAATAGTGCCGGTAGTAATTTGAGCCTGGCCGAACACTATGGGGGCGAAAGCGCAGGTAAAAAGAAAACAAAGACTCAATCCTTTGACTTGGGAAGCAAAGGAGCGAAGCTGGGGGTTGCGCATGTTTTTCTCCTGTGGCAAAAGATCTGAGTGGCAATTCAGATCATGTTCAGAATGTTCCGCGGAAGTTCGCTGCGAGGCGGCCATCTTATTAACGTCATTGAACGCTGTCAATGATTAGTTTTGCAATCTTGTCTCACGCCAACATGTCAGTCGGCGCGTTGCAAAAACAATAAACTGAGCGCATCGCAACAACCTGCACGACTGACTCACGTTTGCCTGGCGTTGAGAAAATCTTCTGGTTGATCCAGGGATTCCTGCAGCCGGTTTATATAACGGCCCACGTGCAGGCCGTCCATCAGTGCGTGATGAACTTCGATCGAGAATGGCAAGAATGTTCGTTCGTTCTCTTGAACGAATTTTCCAAAGGCGATTCTGGGGACGGAATCCTCACGGCCCCAATTACGCGCGTGCGCAAAGCTGGTAAAAGACACCCAGGGCAACGTGGTGAAGTAAATCGTGTCGTCGTTTGCGGTCGGCTCGAAGCTGTTGCTTGCCTTAGCGTCGCTTATCGAGTGTTGCGCCCCCAGCATGAACCGCTCGAAATCTTCATCAAAGTCAAAATACGCAAACGTAAAACTCTCGTTCGGCGTGAGCACGGTTGTCCCGCCGTTGATCACCTCGTGGATAACCACTCGGCCATCTCGTAAGCGATAACGAAATGGCTCAATCTCGTTCGCTACCCGCAACGCAAAATAATGATAAGCCAACGAAACGTTAAGGTCCGGGCGGCTGCGCAAAAATAGGAGCAGATTCGTAACATCGAGACGCGTGCAGATATTGAAGTAGGGATTATCGAAATTGCGGAAGAACTCAAACAAATCACGACGCGACCAGGTTGTTACGTCAAGATACGTTGTCATAGGCGAATTGTACGCGCTTCGTCTTTTCTAAGTCATCCTGTTATGTTCGAATGCGTCTCGTCATCACACATTCATCAAGGGGTTTGGTGTGCAAACAACTAGTCTGCTTTTTCTTGGTTCTTCCTGGGCTTACACAATCGTAAGTTTTTTTCGCCGCCTCGGCGCGCCGGGGCTTTTCTTTCTGGGCGCATTGGATTCGTCGTTTTTGGTTTTACCCTTCGGTAACGATTTCCTGTTGATTGCGCTGGTCAGCACAAATCGCGGACCTATTTGGATCGTTTATGTTTTGGTTTCGGCGCTCGGCTCACTACTTGGCGTGTTCATTGTTGATTTGATCATGCGCAAAGCCGGCGAGAAAGGTCTGGAGAAATTTGTTAAGCCTAAACGGCTCAAACAACTGAAGAAGAAAATGAATAAAAGTGTCGGCTGGGTAATCTTCACGTCAACCCTGATGCCGCCACCCTTCCCTTTCACGCCAGTCATCATCAGCGCCAGCGCGCTGCAAGTGTCGCGAACAAAACTCTACGGCGGCGTATTTGCCGGACGGCTGGTGAGATTTACGATCGAGGCTTTGCTGGCCATCTATTTCGGGAAACAAGTTCTCCGCTTCCTCAATTCGCCGATAGTGGATTACGTCGTCTACGGTCTGATTCTAGTCGCGGTAATAGGAAGCGTGTTGTCACTATTGAAATGGCTGCGCAGCAATAAACAAAAGGAGCGGCGGGCTGCAAACAGGAAACGACAAAAGAATAAGGGCGATCGAGCGTAAGAAAAACGACGTTTTCTAAGAAGAAGATTTGCACAAAAAATTGAAGTTGAAGCTGCCAGGAGATTTTCACCCACCGTCACTGCTTCCAGCCCGCGGAGCGGGCGAGAGCATAGAGCCTGGGGTGAAGCGTAGCGCAAACCCAGGACCGTGAATTGAAAAGATCAGAGCCTGCGGAGCGGGCGACAGCAACAGATGCTGAACTCGATTTGATCGATGAGCCTGAGATTATTAAACGCTCTCGCCCGCTCCGCGGGCTGGCATCGTCTTTGGACCACTAACCTGGGGTTCCGCTACGCTTCACCGCAGGCTTTATGCCATCGCCTGCTCCGCAGGCTGAGTTCGGCTTCGGCGCCGTGCGACCTTTTGTGCAAAGCGTCCTGAGGAGAAGAAACTCAACTTGTTCGTAGGGAGGTCAGGCTGGAGCATTCAGCCAAGCAGGCGGCTGTGTTCGTTTTTGACCACCTGGTAACACTCGCAGACATGGGCCAGCAGTTGCTTCCGGTCGAGAATCTGGATGTGGCCGCGCACGTAGCTAATCATTCCCACCTCTTGCAATCGTTGAGCAGCCATCGTCACGCCTTCGCGCCTCACTCCCAGCATGTTTGAGATGAACTCGTGGGTCATCTGCAACTGGTCGGTTTGCGCGAGGTCGTGAGTCATCAGCAACCAGCGGCAGAGGCGCTGCTCAACTGAGTGCAACCGATTGCAAACCGCGTTTTGCGAGATTTGAGTGATCAGCGCCTGAGTATACCGCAACAGCAGGTGCTGAAATTCCTCGCCTCGCTTGAACTCATCCAGCATTGCCTTCGCTTTCATGCGAAAGGCAAAACCTCCACCTTGCACCATTGCCCGGTTCGGCGTGGTTTCGCCGCCCATAAACAGCGCGATGCCCACCACTCCTTCCTGGCCCACCAAACCCATCTCGGCGGTAGATCCGTCAAGCATCGTGTAAAGAAGAGAGATATGCGACGTCGTGGGAAAGTAAACATACTGCATGTGACCGCCGGACTCATAAACAACTTCACCGAGTGAAAACGAGATCGGCTCGAGATGGATTCTCAATCGTTCGAATGCCTCAGGTGGAAGAGCACCAAGCAGACGATTGCAACGCGCTTCATTCTCGTTAACCTCTTTACCCTTTTCGACCATGAATCCTCTCTTTTTGGAAAACCAGCGACCTTAACGAGACAAGCTATGTCTCATTTGATCCAGGCAGGCGAGTCTTTGGGCGACGAAATAGGCGAATCCCTTGGTTATGTGATTATAGCGGCTAATCCTATGTGCGGCAACGCACATAGAGGCACTGATCATTTCCGCTGCTTAGAAAGTGTTCCATCCGTGTGTTAGCGCACATACGAAGGGGTCGCGGAAGGAGTACTGTGTGGTCCTAATTGCCTTCAAGCGGTCTACGCCAGTAGCGAGTCTTTCGCAGACTCTTAAGAAACCAACATGCAGCCACCCCAGTTTCGCATTCTCTGCACAGAGGATGATCTCGATACGCGCGAGCTCATTACCTTCGTTCTTAGGCGCAATAACTTTGAAGTCATCACCACCGAAAGTCCCAGTCTGGCCATAGAGATCGCGAAGGATTTCTCCTTTGATCTCTATCTAATTGATAATTGGATGCCCTCCATGAATGGCCCTGACCTTTGTAAGGAGTTGCGCCACTTCGACGCCCAGACGCCAATTCTTTTCTACTCCGGAGCTGGATATGAAAAGGACAAGACGGCAGCCTTCGCCAGCGGTGCACAGGGTTACCTGGTCAAGCCGGTGGATAACGAGGCTTTGGTTGGTGAAGTTCGTCGGCTGATCTCGGAATCACGGGCCCACGGTGCAACGCAAACATCGCAAGCCACTATTAAGGAAACTGTTCAACCACTCGTTCAATATGCCCGCGCCTCTTAATTAGGAAGCTCTCAGACGCCTCGGGCGTAGCGTCTGGCTAAGAGTTCAATTCATCGGAAATCGAGCTTCAAACGCAAAAAATGCCGCGACTGATCGTCGCGGCATTTAGTTTAGATGTTACCTTTTTTGGCTAACTCTTAAGGTCGGCCGAAGATACTGCCATAATGTTTCCGGCTCCGTTGCTGTTCCGACTTCACCCGGGCTTTACGCTATCGCTTGCTCCGCAACCTACGTTCGTATTTCCTGCGGGCGCTTCTCAATTCTCTTGCGTTCAAGGTATTTTCGTCATAAGAATTGATTAGTAAGGAACCAATCGTATGTGCCGAAACATTAAGACCCTTCACAACTTCAAGCCAACCGCAACTGATGAAGAAATCCGCGCCTCGTCGCTGCAGTTTGTGCGCAAGCTCAGCGGCTTTGCCAAACCCTCTAAAGCCAATGAGGCCGCTTTCACGCGCGCGGTGGACCAGGTGACGCTCGCAGCCCATCAGCTGCTTGAGTCTCTGGTGACGAACGCGCCTCCCCGGGATCGCGAGGTCGAAGCGATAAAAGCTCGAGCCCGGACAGCTGGGCGCTTTCGTTCTACCACTGCCGAACAATCGCGATGATTTGTCTTGATGAAGATGGATGCGTGTGTCGCCACTGGTGACGATCGGAGCGAGAGGCTTAGCTTTAATGCGGTGAAAGCCAGAGCGCCAGATTACGAACATAGTTCTTGATATCTTCCAGCTTCTTAGGCTCACGTTTGATGCCGTCTCCCGGCGGTTCAAGAAGAAAGCTCGGGCCCCCCTGATCGACGTCCCAGTTGTAATCCACAAAATGATGGAAGCTTGACTCCGCCACGCCACGCCCCAGTTTGTTGCCGTGCTTGTCATCGGCACTCTCAAACGCAACAACCAAATTGAACGGACGGTTCGTCGCTTTACTAACGCCCGTGGCAATGACGCGGGCATGCGCTTCACCTTGTGGCACGCCGACGCCGCCTTCGTGAGGATGAGCCGGGAAGTACTCAAAAGATCCCGCAGGCGAACTAGCGCTGCGCAAAAGTTCATGAACTGGTGCGACCGCAGTTATGGGTTGGTAATCGCCGTTGCTTCCTGAGTGGTAGTTGGGCCATGAGATCGACGGTGTATCCTGGTCGTCAGGCGACCGTCGAGCTTCATCAGGATCAGGGTTTTGCGAATGAAAAAAGTGTGCGGCGCCAATGCCGCCGATCGTACAAATCGACGAGCCGAGATCCTGGTGATCGCGTGTCGCGAGGATTCCACCGCCGCGCTGGCGAAACCGAGTGATTCCCTCGCAGTCTTTAACCGACAGACCATTACCGGCATCGACCGCGAACAGCCACAGCTCATCAAACTCCGAATTGTCTAACTTACTTAGGATCGGATCATCGCCGGTTTCATTTTGTGCCCGGTTGCGCGCCGTCACCTCACAAAGTGGACCGCCCTCGTCGTGCACGAGGGAGTTTAAGTATTCGCGCAGCAGGCTGAAGCGACCGATGTTCCAATCGTCTTCAGTGGGCGGGATAGTAGTCTGCAAGAGAATTCGAATTGGCATTCGCCTTGAATCTCGGGCAATAGTCGTCATAACAGCGAGCAGGCCTCCGTAAATTCAAGTCGCGAAGCCCGCGGGAATAATTTCGCAGCGTCCCCATAACCCAGGTTGCACAGGAAATTCGATTTCACGTGACCTGATGGGAAGAATTCCTGCTCGCACCCTTCACATTCTTTCCCGGCGCCGAAGAATTCTTCATCAAGCTTTGCGTTATCAAATCCTGACATCGGACCACAATCGAGTCCAAGTGCGCGTGCCGCTATCATCAAGTAGGCGCCCTGCAATGACGAGTTGCGCTTGGCGGTGACCTCGATCAGTTGCGGATTTCCGGCAAAGAGATCGCGCATCCCCGGAGCATGCGGAAAGAGTTTAGGGAGCTTCTCAAAAAACAGCAGATCATAAGCGATGATCGCCGTCAGTGGCGCAGTCATCGTCTTTTCGACATTACCCGGAGCGAGGGTCGCTCGCAATCTCTCCTTCGCTTCCGGCGAACGAATGAAAACAAAACGCGCCGGCGAACCGTTGGCGCTGGTTGGTCCCCACTTCATCAGGGCGTACAGTTGCCTTAGCGTCTCGTCGCTGACTGGTTTATCAAGCCACGCCGAATGTGTGCGTGCCTTACGAAACAATTGATCGAGCGCAGCATCGCCAAGTGGTTCATTCATCTCGTATCTCCTGGTTTATCGCGCGGTTTAAGCAGGCTGGTATTCTAGTTTATTGGCGAGTTTGAGACTAACCATGTCGCGATCTGGTAGCGGCCAATTTGGCTGCAACTTGTTCGATAAACTTTGGGAACTCTGAACAAGTCTGAACTTGGCAGTTTTTACCGCGAAGCGGTACAAATCACGTTCACGCTTGATCAGAGCTTCCTTTAGTTGTCGCGGCGTTAAAGACAAGCTGAAGCTTATCGAACATCAACTAACTAAGCCGCGGGCGCGATGCGGAACCTGATCGCCGCGAGGATCGAAAGCACGATGAACGACAGCAAAGCTACAACCTGCGTGACTAAGAATGGAGGTTCGGACTGCGTCGGGGCCAACGCTTTCAGGAATGGCACCTTTTGGAAAGCCTGCACGATCAAAACAAAAACATTCAGGTAGAGAGCGACCATGGCCGTGATCACATAAATCCCACGCCATAAGCTCGTGAGGTGACGCGCGTAGCGAGCGAAAAGAGCAACCGCCAGCACCAACATTGAGATAATCCCCACCGTGATTGCGGGCGTGAGACCATGAAACGGAAAGAAGAAGCCGGTCACGCTTGTCAACACTGTGGTCAACAGGAACAGGGCGGTCCAACCGCCCCGGTCAGTCAAGTATATTATTGCCGTTTCAACGGTTTGTCGCCGTCCTAAGAGAAACCGTTAGAAACGGTTCCGAATTATTCGGAAATCAAATCACCGGGCTAAAGCCACGGTGTTAATGAAATCGCTACGCGTTCTTCAGAGGTAGCTGCGACCAGGAATTGACCTGCTCCAAAAAACTACCCATTTTTGCGCGCTTTCAAGCCTGACGAAATGGTAGATTCAGCTCCGAAATGGTACGCAAATTTACGACAATTTTATGCAACGAAATGAGCAACTTTTGTATCTTATAGTCGGTTGTTTGATGAGAATTTATTGTTCGTAATTACTTGCTGGTAATTGCCTTTTTTTGGTTCCCCGAACTCGGGAAATCAAGTAATCCCCCGACAGCGTTGTTTCGATTGATGGCCTTTGAGGCCGAGTGGTTATCAACCTGTTCGCTTTACTTGAGGAGTTTAAGAATGAAATTTGTGAAGAAGTCTTCCCTGACCGTTATTGCAATACTGGCTGTTGTTTTCTCGTTTTCCGCCCTCTCTTTTGCCAAGACTAAGGAGAGCAATTTTCCCAATATCAAAATAGATAACTTTGGTCAGATGGATCAGAATTTTTATCGCGGCGCGCGGCCAAAACCCGAGGACTTTAGGAACCTTGCGGCACTCGGTATCAAGACCGTCATTGACTTGACTGACAATTCTCGCGAACGTGAAGAGCCCGCAGTTGTCGCTGCCGGAATGCGCTACGTGAACATTCCCATCGTTGACAAAGCTTATCCAGGCGCCGACCAGGTGAGCGCGTTTTTGAAGGTTGCTAATGATCCAGCCACCGGCAAGTTTTACGTGCACTGCGCGGGGGGCCGGCACCGCACGGGAATCATGGGCGCCGTATACCGTTTCAATCACGATAACTGGAGCTTTGACCAGGCCTACGCTGAGATGAAGCAATACGATTTTTACACTAGTAATGGTCATGGAAAGCAACTTGACTTCATTCAGGACTACTGGCAGCAGTTCCAGGCGAAACATGTAAATTCCAGTGTGGCTGCAACCGCTGCTCGCTAAAGCAAACAACTATATATGCGGGCCGCTCAACTCGAGCGGCCCTTTTTCATTTGCGGGACGAGGCCCACTTCGCAGTTTGTCTCCAAGTGTCTAGTAGCGGCCGGCCTGGTGGCATGAAGTCATACCGCCTGCGGTAGCGGGTGGGCCGCGAGATTTCCGAATTACGCTTGCCGATTGGCCTTATCGCCAGCCGCCAATCAAAATCGGCAATTGGCAATTGGCACTGGCAAGACCCACCCGCTACCGCGTGGTGGTACCGACCTCATGACACTACGCCCCGCGACAACCGTCATTGACACGCCGGCTTCTTTAGCATAAAAGCACCGTTGCAGACGGAACTATCCCGACTCGTCCTTTCGCATCCCCGAAAGTAGGAGAACCCGTGAAACACACTTTTCAGTTCGTCATATTGTTAACCGTGGCTCTTTTTTTCTATG
This sequence comes from Blastocatellia bacterium, assembly GCA_013697915.1. GTDB lineage: Bacteria > Acidobacteriota > Blastocatellia > Pyrinomonadales > Pyrinomonadaceae > PSRF01. Next base: position 20,423 of record JACCVY010000134.1, read on the forward strand.
GCACGTCCCCCGCCAGCGCACAAGCGGGACACCAACATATGCACGAGCCATCCGAAAAGCTTGGGCAGGTCAACTTCATCATCTCCTGTAACCCGCAAGCTCAAAGGCAATTCAATCGCGCCGTAGCCTGGCTCCATTCGTTCGAGTATGAAGAGGCTGAAAAAGTTTTCACCGAAGTTACCGTCACTGATCCGCACTGCGGCATGGGTTACTGGGGTATTGCGATGAGCAACTACCATCCCCTCTGGGCGTCGCCTACTGCGGCAGAGTTACAAAAGGGCCGGAGCGCCGTGGAAAAGGCAAAGCTCGCCGGCGCGCGGACCGAGCGCGAACGAGATTACATCGCCGCCATAGAAATCTTTTACAAAGCTGCTGACAAGCTTGACCATCGCACGCGCTCATTCGCTTACAGCGGAGCGATGGAGCAGCTTTACCTGCACGATCCATCAGACAGTGAAGCGGGCGTTTTCTATGCCCTCGCCCTCATTGCTACCGGGACGATGGTCCATGACAAGAAATACGCAAATGAAAAGAAGGCCGCGCAGATCTTGAATCATGTTCTGGCGCGCGAGCCACGGCATCCTGGCGTCGCTCACTATCTCATTCATGGCTATGACTACCCGGCGTTGGCCCATCTGGCGCTACCTGCCGCGCGCAGCTACGCGAAGATCGCGCCCGCGTCGGCTCACGCGCAGCACATGCCTTCACACATTTTCACGCGGCTGGGTTTGTGGCAGGAAGCCATCCGCTCAAATCTCGATGCCGAGGCGTCAGCGAGGGCCCATGCCGCCAGAAACCATCTATCCGGCGTTTGGGATGAGCAGTTTCACGCGATGGACTATCTGGTTTACGCCTATCTGCAAGGCGCGCAGGACAAACAGGCCAAGGGCGTGCTCGATCAGTTGAACAAGATTCCGAAAGCTGAGCCGGAGACTTTCAAGGTCGCTTATGCCGTAGCTGCTATCCCCGCACGCTATGCGCTCGAACGACGCCGCTGGGATGAGGCGGCCAAATTGACATTGCCAACTTTGGGAGCGTTCCCCTGGCAGCGTTTCCCTTGGGCCGAAGCCCACCTTCACTTTGCGCGTGCAATAGGCGCGGCGCGCAGCGGCGACACCGAATCCGCAACGCGCGAGGTCAAGAAACTAGCCACGATCAGATATGAGCTCATTGAGGCTCAAGGGGAAAGCAAAGGCGAATACGATTGGGCCAAACAGGTTCAGATCGAGGGACTCGTTGCGTCGGCCTGGCTGGCCCACGCCGAGAGCAGAGACGAAGAATCGCTCCGGCTAATGCGTGAGGCGGCGGACCTGGATGACGCCACGGACAAACATCCCGTGACGCCCGGCGCAATTCTTCCGGCGCGCGAACAACTCGGTGAGCTACTGCTGGAACTTAAGCAACCGACCGCGGCCTTGCAGGAATTCGAGACTTCCCTTCGCAGCGCACCCAATCGGTTCAACGGACTTTACGGCGCGGCGCGTGCGGCCAGGCTCGCGGCAGATAAGAGCGAGCTTTCGGATAATCAGAATAAGCCTGCGGCAAATCGTAAGAGCGCGAAACTTGACTACGCCAAGCGGGCGAAGACTTACTACGGAAAACTCCTGGTTCTGTGCCGCCAAGCAAATAGCATCAGGCCCGAGTTGGAAGAAGCTAAAGCATTCCTCGCCGGCGCGAACGTAAGGGACTCCGCGAGCACAAGATAGATTATCGCCGGGCGGTAAATACGGCGTAACTGGCCCACGCTGGGAACACGAATGCGACGATTAGTTACGTCAAGCGCGCGAAGGCTTATTAGTGGAAACTTCTGAGCGCACCCAACCTTTTTAGCCTGCTTGACCAACCCTGTATGTGTTAGCTGTCTGTGCCTGTAAGTATCTCGCAAAGCTTTGCGAAGTCAATATTCCCGCCCGAGACAATACAGACCACTTTACCGCCGCCCGCTTTGCCCGCTAAGGCGCAGGCAAGCGCACATGCTCCGGCGCCCTCTGCGATGATGCGATTGCGTTCGGCCATTAGTCTTAGTGCAGATTTAACTTCGTCCAATTCCGCAACGAGCGAGCCATCAATCAACTTTTGCGCGCGCTCGAGCATTTGCGGAAATACAACCCGGGCGCCGATGCCATCCACGAAGGATGGTTGATAATGCACCGTCTGCGGAGTTCCCGCCGCAAGCGCAGCGACGAGGGGCGCTGCCGTCGCGACTTCAGCTGCATATATCTTGCACTTTGGATTCATTGCCCGCGTGGCGGCGGCGATCCCGCAGGTGAGCCCACCACCACCCCAGGGAATCACAACTGCATCAAGTTCCGGTAAGTCTTCCATGATCTCAAGAGCAATCGTGCCATTTCCGGCCATCACATTCAGATCGTCAAACGCATGGATGAAAGTTGCTTCGACCCCGGGAAAGGTGCGCGTTTCAAAGGCCCGCCACCACTCTTCAAATGAAACTTTGATAACGCGTCCGCCGAGTCGTTCGATTGCTTTGATCTTCGTGTCCGGCGCGGTTTCGGGCGCGACCACCGTGCAGGGAATACCCAGCTCATGCGCACGCCAGGCGACACCCTGGGCCATGTTTCCTGCCGATGCAGTCAGCACGCCGCGAGCTAACGTCTCTGCGGACAGATGGCCCATCGCGTTGGCCGCACCACGGATCTTGAACGATCCGATCGGCTGCAGGTTCTCGAGCTTAAGATAAATCTCGGCCGGTGCTTCCCGGGCGTTAAGCCGAACGAGGGGTGTGCGTAGAGCGGAACCGGCGATCAGTTGGCGGGCGGCGTGGATGTCAGCAAGCGATGGCAGCATCTTTGTTAGTGGTCGTAGTCAGTAGTCAGCAGTCAGTAGTGCGCAATGAGCAGTTAGAAAGCGGCAAGCATCTCAGGGAGCCGCTCCAACGGCGCGCGGAGCGATGTCATTAACACCGCGGCTTCAGCCCGGATATGACCGCTAAGAACTTCTTGAACCGTTTCAACGGTCTGCATTGGTCTTCGGAAACGATCATTGTTGCACCCAAGACCGGTTGCACTCAAAGTTGAATTTCGCGAGTGACAAATGGACAATCTTCCTTAAAACTCAACCCACAAGCCAACCTTTCGTTCCTGAGCCCTTCGGTGAAGGTATTCCGCCGCGAATAGATCCTCAATAGCGATGCCGAGAGATTTGAACAAGGTAATCTCCTGCGGTGATGTCCGTCCCGGTTTATCTCCTTTAAGAACTTCGCCAATTTCGGCACGAATGTGATCAGGCCCGATTACGCCGTCACCCGCTGCGAGTAGGTAATCTCCCGCTTCGTTGATGGTTGATTCACGCCGGTCTACAAACAGGCTCGCTGCTGCCATTGTCTCGCTGTTGACCTCGCGCGTGTTTGGTGTGCTGGACCCGACGAGATTCAAGTGAGCGCCGGCTGAGATCCATTCGCGCCGCACGATTGGTTCGACGGCAGTGGTCGTCGTGACAACCAAGTCCGCCCCCTCTAAAGCTTCCTCGACCGTTTCCACTGGTTCCAACGCGAATGAGAAATCTCTCCTCATCTCTTCGGCAAAGTTTCGCGCGTGTTCAATGTGCCGGCTTGCTATGCGGCAACGATTGATAGCACGGACCTCAGCCATCGCGAGCAAATGCGAACGAGCCTGCACACCAGAACCAATCAGCGCGAGGTTGCAAGCATCCACTCGGGCGAGCAAGTCTGTTGCTACACCTGAAACAGCTGCTGTACGAATGGCTGTGATAGCTGAAGCATTCATCATGGCCAGCAGCTCGCCCGTCTCCGCGCTAAAAAGCAGCACCGCTCCCTGGTGTGAATCCAGGCCCTTTGCCGGATTTCCCGGGAACACGCATATTGCTTTCAACCCAAAGGCGGCGCGATCTCCAGACATGTAGGCAGGCATTAATCCCATCACGCCCTGCGCGTCAGGCGGCCGGCTAATAGTTCTTAAAGGTTGGTACGCATTACCGTCTGCGAGCGCCAGGAGCGCCTCACGCATGACAGCAATGCATTCTTTGATCGGAAGGAGTTCTAAAACTTCCTTATGACTGAGGACCAGAGTTTTCATAATCGTCACCATCGCACCAAGCGTCAGCTCTTCATAACACACCATGCTGGTGAGTAATAGGCCGATAATAGCGCTTTCGAGACGCGCGGTTATCCTCTTGCCTTTTCAACAGAGGCCGGCATCAATCTCGCTAACGATGCCGGGCTGATCGACTTGATGGTGAAATCCAACTTCCGACAAGTCTTTCATCGGCATTGAAACTCCGCGCCTGGATTCGCTCAGAGAGACGCGTAAGCTTCAGAACGTCCACGGCGATTCGCTGCTCGCGAAGGTCGCCCGGATTCGCCAAGGCGGTTTGATTGTGGTCGCCGGCTTCATTGTAAGTTGACTCGTCTGAACCACCGGTTCTTCATCTGCCTTTTCGCCCATTTACTTGTTAACGCGGACAATCAGTTGATTGACTCGCGACGGGGCCGATCCCCCGCATCACTGTTATTGAATAGGGTGGCAATTGCACAGGCAAGGCCCCTGATCCCCGTAGTGTCCGGTGTTCGGGTTGCTGGTCCCTGATTGGGTAAGGCTCCTCTTTTTCAGCACTCAACTCATACTGTTTCCTCGAGTATTGATATAAATCAACAGCACCCTCGAATCCTGACTCTGAACCAGTCGCCCCGTTGTGAAACGTAACTGCCACTGTATGCTCACTGCACGAATCTTTATTTAGAGCCATCACGGCCCACCAGCCGTCTGGACGAAGTACAGCATAAGCTGTAACCAAACTCTGATCGTGCAGCGCGGGTTCGTTAGCAGTTGCCAGATATAGTTCGTGGTTGCCATTGCCGGGTTCGGCCCACTCCTTAGTTAATAGTCGCGCCCCATAGTAGGTTGGCATTCGATAGCTTATGTTGCCGTCAGCTCCGAGTAGGAAGAGCATGTTGTTCCCGGAAGTGCAGGCAGCCTCCTGAATAATCTCATTGGGCTCATAACCATAAAGAAATGT
>JACCVY010000142.1 GCA_013697915.1 Blastocatellia bacterium
GCGAGCAGCGCGAGCGCGATGAAAGCAATCGCAATCGCATCGAGGTGACCGCTGCCGGCAAACTCCCAAACGACCAGAGGGTGCCATGCGTAGATCAAGACTCGTTGACGCGCCAGTCCAAATGAAGCGAGCAATTGAATGATCGCCCAGATGGCCAGGGCCTCGAAGCCAATCATAGTCGCCTTCATCCAGGTCACGGATTCGCTGAGGCGCGTCGTCAAGAAAAAGACCGCTTCGGCCACCGGCGGATAGATTGTGCGGGCATATTCGCGACGATTGATCTTTGGATAGATCTTCTCGTCGCGAAGACTGACCAATGATTGATCGGCTGGAATGTAGCGGTACGGATTGATGGCTGCGGCTTGCACTCGGCCATCCCACACGTACCGATAGACATCGTCGGAAAGATAGGGCGGTGAGAAGAGTATGCTGAGCCGGAAGAGTGCGGCAAAAACCAACCCGATGATGAGCAGCGAACGGGATTGCCTCGCGCAAAGACTAAGCCACGCGACGGCAGCATAGAGCATTGTCTGTACGCCGACCAGTTTCAGAAACCAGACGATGTCCTTCGTGCCTTCGGCGCGGACGCCCATCCGGTAGAGCAGAAGCGAAGCGATACCGAGCACGATCAGCACAATCGCAATCCGGTTCGCCCTCAAACCTCCGGGCGTCGCGGGCGAGTCTTTGGTCATGTTGTCATCCGCTGGGACAGTTTCGGATATATGCGTTGCGATCCCTCTTTCTCGATCAGCAAAGTTACAAAGTTGCGCGTGTGGTGCGCTGGATAAGCACCGTCCTGTCGATGCGGGGCGAATAACTCTTCACAAAGTCGATTGAGCGTCTCGGCGTCGTCAACGTCGTACCAGCGCGGTAGCAATTCGACGGGAAGTCCGATTTCTGTGGCGCGTTCGATTGTGTGCCCGAGCACGTCGGCTGTGCTCCAGGCGATTCGATTGAACAAATTGCGATGCGCCTGCTTCAACCCAATCAGATAATAGCCACCATCATCGGCGGCCCCGAGCACTACGCGATCGCCATCTTTTGCTAGTGACTCGATTGCCCGATCAAGCACTGAGCTCGGTAGAGTCGGGCTGTCAGAATTGATCAGGCAGACGGAACCGTAGCCATCCTTCAACAGATCGTCGGTCGCATTACACAAGCGGTCACCTAGAGATTTGCCGCGCTGCGCCAGAAGCTTGAATCCTTCGGGCAGCACGCCGTCAAACGCGGCTTCCGCGCCAACCGGAGTGTAAACCACCAGACCGTCTGCCCGCCCCGCGGCAGTAACTTCTGCGACATTAGCCGCCATGTCCCGCAGGAAGCAGACATTGAGAGCTGCCGCTTCCGCCGGCGTCAAAGGTGGCACCAGCCGCGTCTTGACCTCGCCGGCAAGAGGCGCCTTGGCCATCAGGCCCAGCGCACATTTTGTTTTCGGTGTTGAAGAGTGTGACATGCGTGATGTGTAATGATGATGAGATAATCGCGGATCTGATTTGTTGTCCAGATTGATTCAGGCGTAAGTGTAAATCGAATGGGTGTGATTCAGTCAAACGCCTAGGTCGCCACAAAATTGGATCATTGCCGAAATTCCCAACGAGCCCTGCTAGCCAAGCAATGCAACTTATGCCTGAAAGTCTTCAATGACCGGCACATCGTTTCGCGCTAGCAGCGACAGCGCAGCGCCGATGATGCGATGCTGTAAGGCGGCATTGTTCGGCTCGCCGAGCGGAAAACCGAGTTTATAAGGGACGAACAAAGCGCGCGGCGGACGCAACACATCGGTTACTTCGTGCAGCAGCGAGATCGAGACAGTGGTGATGCCGGCGCGTTCGATGGCGGCTTGAATCAGACCAACGGTCTGAATGCACATCGGTCAAACGGGCGTGAGGAACGCTACGTCAACCCCGTCGGCGCGCAACCGCTCGGCGACTTGTGGCGCAGTCTCCTGGATCAGACGCTTTGGTCTGAGAATTGAACCCATGAAGCTGAAGTGGCGGTGATTGAGCGCCCCGATCTCGCCGCGCGCGACGAGTTCACGAAAACGATCCAAGGGAAAGGCCAGATTGCGATCAGCCTGGACTCCGGAGTGATCGAAGGAGTCGCTCTTATGCGCTTCGATCAAGGTGCTCGTTGTAACCGTGTTGGGAATCTCGCGGAAAGAAGCATCGCCATCTTTCAGGAAACTGTCGAAGCCCACCTGCTCCGGCGTGTGCAATCCTGCAGTTGTTACCAGCGCTACGCGAGCCGTGTTCAATAAATTGTCGAGATTCGCGCACGGGACGGGATTGAGGGCATAACGCGCAAACGGATAGAACTTCATGAACAGCCGGTATTTGAGGATCATTTCTCGATAAGTTGCCATAGATACATTCGGCGAAGGTTGCGCAAGCATGGTCCTGTTGAATTACTTCAGCGCATCAAGCGCGCCGCGAATCTCTTGATTGATTGGACGCTCGCGGTAATTCGATTCGATCTTGGCCCAGGCGACCTTTCCCGTCTTGTCGATCACGTAAACGGCCGGATGCGGAATCCCGTAAAACTTGGTTCCCTGGTAAGCAGGATCGCGCAGACCATAAGCATCGATGATCCTGTGTTCAGGGTCGGAGAGGATGGGAAAGTTAACTTCGCCCTTACCATCGGAAGCGATCTTCTTCGCAAAGTCCTTGCTAACCTCTGGAGGATCCACGCTGATCGCATAGACCTTTACGTTCTCACCCTTCTTCAACAACGAGCGTAGTCCGGCTAACTGCCAAGCGCAGAACGGTCACCAGTAACCGCGATAGAACACCAGTACAACCGGGCTCTTGCCGCGCGCGTCGGAAGGTGTGACTTTGTTTTTATTCTGATCTTCAAGCGTGAAGTCCGGCGCCATATCTCCGACTGTGATTGGTGCACTGCGCACAGTCGTAGTCGGCGATTGCGAGAGCGCAGGCCGGGTCCCCAGCCGGGCAGCCCGGCTGGGGTGCGAGACCATAGCCACTGACAGTAGAACAATTGTTTGAACGAATGCTGTCAACACCTTCACGATCATTTTCCTCCTAAGAAATCAGACGAACAGCTATTAGATAAGTAATGCCGGCCATCAAAGCGGCTACTAGCGGCGTCACCGTCCAAGCCAGGGCGAGATCGCGCACGGTGCGCCGGTTAAGTCGCGCAGAGTCTCCACCGGCGATCCCTGCAATGGCGCCCGTCGAAACGTGAGTAGTCGACATCGGCAAGCCGAAGTTTGCACCGACACCTACCAGCAACGCTGTCGCCAAATTTGCGAGCAAGCCTTCCTGGTGATTCATTCTCACGATCTTTTCGGCAAGCACGCGTGCGACGCGCCGTCCCGCGTACAAGCTGCCGGCGAACATCGCGCCTGCGACTGTGAGTATTAAGAAATTCACGCTGACCTGCGTTCCTAAAACTATGATGCCG
>JACCVY010000255.1 GCA_013697915.1 Blastocatellia bacterium
GGCTAGTGAAGAGCCGCGCACTGCTGTCGTAAGGAAGTCTTGTTCGGATTTACTGCGGGAACCCGACTTTGCGCACGAGTTCAGCGAAGCGCGGGCCGTCGCGCAAATCGTGAAGTGCCGGTTCGAGTCAGCTTCGAGTTCTTTATTCATCTCGTTTCAAATTCATTCAGGCAGATTCAGCCGCCGTAATAATCCCGCCTGCATTCTGGACATCGTTTTATAAATTGACTCTATTCGGGAAAACCGGCTTTCTTCAGCACTTCTTGAAAGCGCGGGTCGTCGCGCAATGGATCCATGTACGGGTCTACTTTCATCCAAGCCGTATGCTGATCTTTTGTTTCAATCGCTTCGTTCAGTGCGGCAAAGGCTTTATCTTTCTCTCCCAACTCCGCAAAGAAAGTTGCTACAAAATATGGATATAGTTTAAGTCGAGCGCGCTGCTCGGTAATTTTCCTCAGGAATCCCTGCCAGTCGCCACCCGCAAAACTCCCTCGGATCAACTTTGCCGCATCAGGTTCGCCTCTTGCATATTGAACTTTGGCAAGTTCCTCAACAGCAGAAGCATAATCCCGCTTCATGCGGTAAACGTAAAAGAGTTGCCAATGCGCATACCAGTAATTTGGATCCAGTTCGATGTTCGTTTTGCTCAGCTTTTCGCTTTCATCATATTTTCTTTCAAAGAAAAGCAACTGCGCATAATTTTGGTTAGTTACCGGCGACAAGGAGTCGATCTCCAATGCCCGTCTTAAAGCGATACGGGATTCTTCGAATCTGCCCAGGTCATAAAGTAGCAGACCGTACCGACGATGACCTTCTGCATAATTCGGATTCAGTTCGATGGCAAGTTTTGTCTCGCGTTCCATGCAGGCGAAATCGTGGTCATAATTAAAACAGATGACTCCTAATATCGAGTGCGGCTCGGCTAAGCTGCTATCCAATTCCAGGGCTTTCAGGGCAAGTTCTCGTGCTTTGGGGACCACTTCATTTACCTGCGGGTAACTGTAAAGTGCGAGAAACCAATTTGCCTCGGCGAGTCCTGCGTAAGCCAGCGCGTAGTTTCGATCAATGGCAACTGCCTGTTGGTAATACTCGATAGCTTGCTTTGCGTCTTTCGCGGTACGCTTAATTGCGTAGAACCGCCCTTTCAAAAACAGTTGATAGGCTTCCGCGTTGGCGGTGTAATTCTTTTCGACTTTCGCTGCCTCCGCACCTGAAAGTTTGGCCTTGAGTTTGTTTGAAACATCACGGGCAATCTCGCTTTGAAGTGCAACGAGTTCAGAGGATTTGCGTTCATATCTATTGCCCCAGAGAACGTTTTCCGTCTGTGCGTCAATCAACTCCAAATTGAGTGTTAATTGATCGCCACGTTGGACAACCCGCCCTGTCAGCATCGCTTGCACATCTAGCTCAGCGGCAATCTTTTTCGGATCAATCTCCTTGCCTTTGTAACGAAAAACGGATGAACGTGCCTTGACGCTCAAGTTTGGAATCTGTGAAAGACTATTGATGAGCGTTTCCGTCATTCCGTCTGAAAGATAATCGAGGTCGGCATTGCCACTTTCATTGACGAAGGGCATCACCGCAATCGATTCGATTGTAGTCTTGTGATTTCTTGAGAGATGGAAGTAGCCAGCCGCGGCGACGATTACTAACAAGATGGCCAACGCCGGGAGTACGAAGCCACGTCGTTTAGGCCTGGTCAACTCGCGCGTGGTGTTTTGAGTCTGCGTTGTATCGAGAATTGTAGTAGGCCCAGTTGAACTGTTGATCGCCCGCGGCGTTGATGCGTGGGGCAGAAGGCTTGTTTCCAGCTCGCCGGACACTGGGCCAGAACCAAACGTCGCTGTACCCCTGTCACCGGCGAACGCACCGGAATCGCTAATCAGCGCGACGCCATCTGTGCGGCAGAAGACGAGCGCATCGTCGCTCTCAACGCGGTTACATTCTGGGCAACGTTTCATTTTTGGGCAGTTGTTTCTGTTCTGATCGTTCGATGTCTGCTAACGCTCTCTCTCAAACACAAAACTTTGATCTGAGTGAGCATCACAACCCAAGTTGATGACGGTAATCATCGCCATCAAAGTGGCCGCGAGAGTTGGCGATCAGACCACTCGCGCCAATCTGCCATACTTCGTAGCCACTAATACGGACTGCGCGGCCAGTCCCACCCGGACCGTTGTTGGTTCCAGTAAGAGTCCAGTGATAAACAGCGCCCTCATCTTGCAACCGAACGTCATCCACGGAAACCTGCATATCCGGAAAAGCAGTCATGAATCCTTGCGCTACCTCGGTTATAGCCGTCCCGCCCTACTGCGGGCGGATCGTCGTTGACGCTCAACGAGCCATTCTCTTCGTAGAAGGACGCAACGCTGGCAGCGTTCTGACTGCACCACGCATCGGTGTACCTTTCCGCAAGCGCGCTAATTAGTTTTGTTTTATCAAGCATGATCTTCGACAACCATGTTGCTGGCGATCTCAGCAACTGCCATGGTGGGCGCCTGCGTGTTCCCGCTCGGAAGTTCCGGCATGACTGAAGCATCGATGACGCGCAGGCCCCTCACACCGCGAACGCGGCAACGATCATCGACGACTGAAAGGAAGTCGGAGTCGGAATTCATTCGACATGTTCCCACTGGGTGCCACTGCGAGAAGCAGTTTTTACGGACGTAATTTTCCAAGTCGTTGCCAAGAGGACAATCACCGATCTCGCCTTCTACCCAATCGTTCATTGCGGGCGCAGCCATCAACTTGCGCAAAAGCTTGAATCCGGCTCGCCAGGTAACCATGTCTGCATCATCGCCGAGATAGTTGGGATTGATAACTGGGGCAGCCGAAGGATCGGCAGAAGCAAGCTTGACGCTTCCTTTTCCGTTTGGATGGAGTACCGCAACCACTGTGGCGATGACGTGGGAATTTTCATGTCCCTCCGGTTTCGGGAACCCGGGCAGAAAATTTTCCCTCACCACCCATTGAAGCTGAAAGTCTGCGCGCTGATTCTGTGCCCAGTCCAGATTGGTTGGACCAAGCACTTGCCACGTACTCCATTCCGGCGTGGAGGGTAGATTCCTTTTCGCCGAGAACATGAGCACAGCCACAAGATGATCCTGGAGATGAAGTCCCACGCCAGGAAGGTTAACCAACGGATCAATGCCGACTGATTGCAGATGGTCTGCGTCTCCAATGCCGCTCAACATTAGAAGCTGAGGAGTTTTCAGCGACCCGGCAGAGAGGATCACTTCTTTCCGCGCTCGAACCGTTCGTCTTTCTCCGTCACTCCCGATGAATTCCACTCCAACAGCGCGGTGCTCTGAATCAACCAGGACGCGCCTTGTGTTTGCCCCAGTCTTCACCGTCAGATTGGCCCGTCCAAGGTGGGGGTGAATGAATGCCCGGAAAGCAGAGTGCCGCTGCCAATCCTTCGTCACGTTGTACCAAAGAAGGCTGTAGCCTAGTTGTTTGTCTGAATTGCTGTCGGGAGTAAAAGGAACTCCAGCCTGTTCGCAGGCTTGAGCAAAAGAATTAAACGGCGCGCTCGGTTCTACCTGTCGCACCTCAGTGTGACCAGAGCGTCCGTGAAACTTATCGTGACCGTGTTCGGTCTTTTCGATCGTTTTGTAAGCTTGCAGAAAACGATCAGTGTTCCATCCGGCGCAATGGTAGATCGTTTCCCACCGGTCATAGTCGAGCAGACTACCCCGCACCCAATACATAGCGTTGATGGAAGTGCTGCCGCCAACAACTCTGCCCATGTTTGGATTCAACTGTCTTGAGTCGAGATGAGCTTGCGGAGTTGTCGGGAATGCCCAGGTGAGTTCTTCTTTTGTGGCGCAGAAAAACCATTGATCGTTCTGATGTACGGCGGGATCGAGGTCGTCGCCTCCTGCTTCGAGCAGCAGGCAGGAGTAATGGCGTGAGAGTTTTTCAGCCGTCACACACCCGGCCGCTCCAGCGCCAACGATGACAAAGTCAAAAGAGTTTTCCACGGGGTATTGAACTGACATTCGCTCTACTCCTAGTTAGTATTCCTAAGATCCCGTCGCCCAGTGCGGGCCATGCTCTCAAATCGGTATTCGAACTGTTGCTACGTCCAGGATTTATTTGTCAATGCGAAACGACTACGCTCCGATCACGTCCGGTTGCATGTGTCCGCTCTTCTCGCACTGAGCGCGGTAAATATCGAGCACGGCTCCAGCGTCGAAAACGCTCTCGACGTTCCCCGCCTCGTCCAGGTTGAGGTTAGCGCCGCGGATTGCGAACCAGGCATCAGTAACTTCGGTATTCGTGTCCGGCACATGCAGCGTATGGATCGAACCGGCCGGTTCGAACAGATATGAGCCTGCTATGTTGACTTCCGGGTACTCCAGGTATTTCCACGAACCCTTGAGCGTGAACGCGAAGACCTCACCCGTGTGCTTGTGGCGCTGGATCGTGACGCCCGGTTGGAAACGGACTCGGATCACCCAGAGCCCCGCCTCAACATCAGCGTGCAGCAATTGGAAAACCACGCCCTCTTGATAGTCGACGAAGGGCAGATCTTTCTCTGCACGATGGAGCGCGGTGGGAATCCCAGGGATTGGTGCAAAGGCGGTAGCCATATTGATTTCCTCCTCAATGTTGCGATCACTCTTCGCCCGAAGGCAGTTCCTCTCGGTATCGAAAGTGATGCCGTCAGAAGCGTTGCTGGCGGGTTATGGATTTGTTTGCGGTGGCAGTTCGCCGCACATGCCGCCGATGATGAGCCAGGTCCTACCAGTCTTGCGCCATGTATGTGTGAACTTGAAGATGCGATCACGGTCGACAACGTGACCGTCCGGATATTCAAAGATCATTGGTGTCTTGTAGAACACAATGACAATGTCAGCGAAGTCGGCAGCACCATCAAAAGTCAGCGAGTAGGTCACTTTGGCTTTCTGTTCACGGATGTCGCGAACCCAGTCAGTGACATTCGCTTTAGTAAACGTGTGTTGCGGTTTGCATCCCCACCCACGAAAACCGTCGTCCCAAAGGGCGCGATAGTTGTCGACATCGCCTGCCTTAACCAGGCGCCAATACAGCTCCTCGCGTTTCCATACAGACTCAACTCGCGGGTTCAGACTCACGTTTGGCCTGGCCTTTTGTGCGTGCGCGAAGCCTGCCATGGAAACAATCGACAGGATTACGATTGCCGCATAACTCAACAAGCGATGAATAGTCATGTGTCCCCCAGTTA
>JACCVY010000256.1 GCA_013697915.1 Blastocatellia bacterium
CGATGAAGGGTTCGATGATGGCGGCAAATCTTCTATTGCTGGCTGCTGGTCAGTGCGGCTTAGCGAATTGGAACTCGGCGGTTTGCTCGTAGTTAAGTGCGCGGATGAAGCGGCGGGTGCCTTCTGGCGAGATATCGTAAAACTCGCAACGCTCGATGCCGCAGAGGTCAGCCGAGTCACAGATGCCGTCGCAGATGTTGACGGTGGAGCTTTCCCAAGAGAAGTTGCTGCCTACCTTGGCCACCGACTTCCAACCGTAAGGACATTGAAACTTCATCGTTGCGTTTTCTACCTCTGCACTGCTTACAACTCAGGCGCTCTGCCTGCGCTCCAGCACGGTATCCAGAAACCTTAAGACGAACTCTTGCTCTTTGCGGGGCAGGAGCTTGACCTGCTCGAAGCGCCGTTGCAGCTGGGAGAGTGGTCCGGGCTTGGCGCGGGTGGTGTGCGGCTGGCTGCCCAGGAGCTCAGCGACCGAGACTTCCAGCGCGGCGGCGGCGCGCTCGATAAAGCCCAGCGCGGGGTTAGGCGAGCGGCGCTCATAGTAGTCAATCATCTTTTGGGTGGTCTTCATCAGTTGGGCCAGCTGCGTTTGCGTCAGTCCTTTGTTGCGACGGACGGCGGCGAGTCTTTGTCCGAAAAGGGGCGCTTGCTTGAGTTCTGGTCTGCCTGACATAAGGGCCACATTGTAGGGCTGCTTTTCGAGTTGTGGATGGCTCATCTTTTAGCTTGCCTTTCTCTACCAAGATAACCTAGTATTGCGCGACTCGGTTGGTAATCGCAAACTTTTTCAAAAAACCACTTGACAGCTTTTTTAGAAATCGCCGGAAGGTGAGCAACCCTGAATGCTGATCGACAAGGCAGAGATCGAGCGGGTGAAGCGGGCGAATGAGTTGGTCTCGTTCATTCGCAGCCGCGGCGTCACTCTCGCGCAGCGCGGCAAGCAGTTCGTCGGGCTTTGCCCTCTACACCGGGATACAGAACCTAGCCTTATCGTTGATCCCAAGAAACAACTATGGAACTGTTTGGGCGCATGTCACGAGGGCGGCGACGTGTACCGCTTCGTGATGAAGGCTGACGGCGTGGACTTCGTGACGGCGTTCCGCCGTCTGAGGGCTGAGGGCGGAGGGATGAGGGATGAAGTTGAGCGAGACAAAGCTTTTGATTCATCCCTCAGCCTTCATCCCTCATCCCTTCGTGTTGACGATCAGCGGTGGTTGGAGCGCGCGGTGGATCATTATCACGCGCGACTGTTGGCGACGCCGGCAGCGCAGGACTACTTGCGCTCGCGCGGTATTACGGCGCCGGAGTTCGTGACGAGCTTTCGCGTTGGCTACGTGGAGGCTGGGAGCGCAGGCATCCTGCCTGCCGGCGCTGCGACTTCATCATCGTTGATGGCAAAGCTGCCTGTTGAGGGACGCAGAGCGTTGCGGCGCGTTGGTGTGTTGACCGGCTCGGGGCGTGAACTGCTGCGCGGCTGCGTGGTCTTTCCTTTAGTCGCTGCCGTGGGACCACACAGCGGCCACGTGGTTGGGATCTACGGCCGGAGTATTGAAGGGCGGCGGCATCTGTACTTGCCGGGCGAGCGACACGGTATCTTCAATCCGCAGGGCGCGCGCAACACTGACGAAGTAATCATCACTGAGAGTGTGATCGACGCAGCGGCGCTGTGGAGCGCGGGCCTGCGCAACGTCATTCCGACTTACGGCACAACAGGCTTGACTGAGGAAATCATCTCGCACCTGGTTGAGTGCCGGGTCAAGCGGGTGGTGCTGATGCTCGATGCCGACGAAGCGGGCCGCGCGGCGGCGCGTGAGATGGCCCAGCGGTTGGCAGCGGTGAACATCGCCGCGCGATCGGTTGAGTTACCGGCGAAGGATGCGGCCGAGTTCATCGCCTCTGGTGGCAACGTTGATGAAATCCGCGCGCTGCTTACTGGGACCGCGGGCGTCCCGCCCGCAATGAGCGGGCCAGCGCGAACCGCATCGCTGCAGCTCGAGACGAACGCTGACGGCTCAATGCTGTTTGCGATCGCTGGCCGTGAGTATCGCATCCGGGGCTTGTCGCCGGTCGGGTTGGAGCGGCTAAGAGTAAATGTGCGGCTCACCATCAACGGCAACTTTCATCTCGATACGATTGATCTTTATCAAGCCCGGGCGCGGGCCCTGTTTGCGCAGAGCGCGGCGAAGCTGTGCGGTGTCGGCGAGCAACAAGTCTCAGCGGACCTGCTGCAGATGATCGAACGGTTGGAAGCCGCGCGGCTGGCAATGCGCAAGAACGGCAACGACGCCGACAAGCAGGATGCGCCGATGACGCCACCAGAGCGCGACGCAGCGTTGGCCTATCTGAAAGATCCAAAGCTGACCGAATGCATCGTCGAAGACTTTCGCAAGTGCGGGCTGGTAGGTGAGCGGGCGACAGTGTTGACTGCTTACCTGGCTGCCGTCTCGAGGAAACTTTCCGAGCCGCTGGCGGTGCTGATCGTGGCGCGCAGCGGCGCGGGCAAGTCGGCGTTGCAGGATGCGCTCTGCGCTTTCGTGCCGCCGGAAGAAGCGGTGAGGGTGACGCGGCTGACGGGCCAGGCGTTGTTCTACAAAGACCCGTATTCACTACAGCAGAAAGTCCTGGCCATCGCCGAAGACGAAGGGGCAATGCAGGCCGTCTACTCACTGCGCAACCTGGCTTCGGAGCAGCATCTCTCGATTGCCGCGACGCGCACGGACCCGAACACGGGCAAGCTGCACACGGAGCATTACGAAGTCTATGGGCCGGTGGTGATCGTGCTGACGACCACGTCGCCGGAAGCGTTCGACGAAGAGACGCGCAGCCGCTTCGTGCAGTTGACGATGGACGAATCGATAGAGCAGACGAGGGCCATTCTTGAACGCCAGCGTCATCGCTACACGCTGGCCGGGGTGATGGAACAGGCCACCTCGGAGCAAGTGCGCAGACTGCATCACAACGCGCAACGATTGCTCAGGCCGCTCAAGGTGGTGAATCCGTTCATGGAGTATCTGACCTACCCGGCGGAGCGTCTGCTGTTTCGGCGCGAGCAGCAGAAGTATCTGTCGCTGATGAACGCGATCGCGCTCTTGCATCAGCAGCAACGGGAGACGAAGCGCGAAGTAGAAGGCGACGTCGAAGTCGAGTACGTCGAGGTGACGGTGGAAGATGTCGCGCTGGCGAACCAGTTGGCCAAAGACGTGCTCGCCCGCGCGCTGGATGAGTTGGCGCCGCCGGTGCGCGGGATGTACGAGGAGATCCGCAAGCTCTGCGTGAAGCGCGCGGAGGAGTTGCAGTGCAGAGTTGAAGACGTGCAGTTGTCGCGGCGTGAGATCCGGGAAGCGACGGGCTGGAGCGATTGGCAAGTGCGGAGCTATTGCCAGAAGCTGGTTGAGTTGGAATATCTCTACGCGATGGTGAACGGCAACGGCCGGCCGTGCGTCTACAGCCTGGCCCGCGCCGACGATCAGGGTGTGAATGAGCTGCGCGGCCTGACTGATGTCGCGGAGATCAAGCGGCGGTTGCAGGAGAAAGCGAAAGCCACGGCTGCGTGACGCAAGCTGTAAGACCACCCCAGCGGGGCTGCCCCGCCGGGGACCCCGGGCTGGCGATTGACTCCGTCGCCTTGGCCCAACGTTGAATCTAACCAAGGTCTTTGAATCGCAGCTTCTTCTTAGCTGCTGACTTGAGCCAGGAGCGGAGCGCGGCGCGCGATGTGCTGCTTTTTGCACAGCGCGTGAC
>JACCVY010000015.1 GCA_013697915.1 Blastocatellia bacterium
GACGAGAGAGCAGGCGATTGCTCGTTGGTGGGGGGCGAGCGGGCATGGGGCGTGGGGAGTATAGCACGAGGCAGTATGTCTCCGTTCAGGCAACCCCCGGATCCTGACCGACCACTATGGGACGGGGTTGAGGTAGCCGTTCACAGGAGATTGACTTATTAGCGATACAATACATGCGTTATTTTATTGACAGCATTATCATGGCTTACATGATGTTTTTGTTCTTCTCGTTGTGATACAGTTTCTCCGTATCGCAAACTCTTCTCCGGTGCGTGTTCTATCTTCGGTGCCAGTGCTTCCCGCGCATGACTATACCCGCTCTTCCACCCGCATTTCCTTTGCTCATGAACGCGGGGTTCCTGTCGCACAGCTATCTTTGCGGCAAGGTAGCACCTTGCTTTCCCAGACCGGGTGCGACAGGAACCTCACGCTCACGCTGGCACTGTTCTTTGCTCGCTCGGGCTCATTACCTCATTACGCACCATCGCCCAGTCTCCACAGGAACTACGCCCTGCTACGACGACGACGATCCCTCCGCGCACTTTACGCCTCGGACGACGCACTCTCCACCTCGTGCTTCACTCACACGTCGCTTGCTTTGGGTCACGCTGGCCTGTCCCAGAGAAATGTCCGAGAACCTTCTCTTTTCAGTAGGCGTCAACCACTCGCTTACGACGTTCTCCCATTCACCCTCCTCCTTCGCCTCGACCCTTTCCCGCCGCGCGACTTTACCGGCTGGCTACCCTCAGGGGGTTGCCGTCGGCACCAAACTGGGCTTCGCCGTCTTCTGCAGATGGGCTGTTATGCATTCCTGGAGAAAATCATGCACGGATCGCCCTTGCTGAACGCACGTTGCCACGACAGTCCAGATCCGCTCGCTCCAGCGTTGACCCGTCAGACTACGCGTTCCCTGGGTTATGTATCGATCGATGACCACAAAACGGATCGCCTGTTCCGCTGCATTATTGGTCGGCTGAACACCTGGCGTCGTTATGAATAAAAAATATCCCTCGCCATGAATACGCAGCCGTTCCGCAATGTTCGCGCAATACTTGTTGTCGGGCACATCCTGCGTCCCCACTTCCAGGATCCGCGTGCGGGCTTCCTGCAACTTCTGCTCGAACACCGATTCCGACAGTGCCTCGTGCTGGTGGATCACCGCAAACAGTTCACGCAAGGCATCGCGAAGCCGTTTGCCATAGGCCTTGGCGGCAACACCGGGCAGCGTTGTGAGGAACTTCACCTCGCGAATCAGATGGGCCATACACCACTGAATGCGAACGTCACAGGTCCGCATGTAACGGTGATAGGCAGAGAATTGGTCGCAGCCCAGCACGCCACGGAACTTCTTGCCCAGCACCGCAAAGAGCACATCGGCACTGCGGTGCGGATCAACACGAAAGACCGTGTACAATTCTGCCCGGAAAACCCAAGTCCACCAATTTTTCCCGGCATGCGGATGGCCCGTCTCATCGGTATTGACGACGGGGGCATTCTTCAGTTGGGCCAGCAACTCGTCGTACGGCGCTTGCAGGGCGTCCGACACTTGGCGAATGACCTTCGCCAGATAACCGCGTGAGATCGCGATCTGGAGGATGTCGCGGAAGTACTTGCGAATGGTTGAGAAGGAAGCATGGCAGACGCCCTTGAGATAAGCCACCAAGGTGCGCAGGTACGGTCCGAACAAGCCGCCGTTAGCGATATGCTCTGGCAAGGGTGCGGTGCAGTGCTTCTGGCAATGGGGGCACCAGCTTTCATAGCTGCGATGTTCTTCGATGGAATGAGGAATCTCCGGGACATCGATTTGTTGTACGATGCGTGCCGGTAGCGCGCATGTATGGACAGGTCCGCCACAATCGGGGCAACAACTATGCACGTGATGAAAGCGGTCCGTGAGTAGTTCAGGCGGGAAGGGCTGTCGTTGATGATGGGGATGCCCTGGTTGCCCCCCCGGTGCGCGTGTGCTGCCATCGGTAGTCGGATTCTTGGGTGGCTTAACGATATCGGAGGAGGGAGGCTTGTGTGAAGTTGAAGAATCCTTCTTGGCAACCGCGAGTTGTTCTTGCAAATCCTCAATCTTGGCGCGTGCCTGATCCAACTCGGCTTCGAGCGCGAGAATCCGTTGCTGGTATCCACCACAACGATCACAGGTTGGCGCAAGTGAAACAACCATGGCAGAGATTCTACTCGAAGGAAGTATTTCGGCTAGACTCCCCGTGAACGGCTACCGTCGGGGTTGGTCTCGGGGCAGAGGGGGACGTCCTGGCTCACTGGCTCTTCGACGGCAAACAACTCGCCGACAAGGCCCTGCAGCCGGTGACGGGCCGCACGCCGCTTCCCTGGGACGGCAGCGCCGCTCTTTCGGAGCACGAGTCGCCGCAGGCACTGATACTCGACGGCAAGCACTCGCTGTCGCTCGGGGCTGAGGCGCGCAAGCCGATCCTGCCCACCCGGGCGTTCAGTGTCGTCATCTGGGTTCGCGTGGACCTCGTCACCCC
>JACCVY010000016.1 GCA_013697915.1 Blastocatellia bacterium
GCGCAAATCTATTTCGAGAATTCGCGCCCGCCAAAGAATGCCAACGAAATTTACGTCGTCGGCAAGCAGTGGATGTGGAAGATCCAGCACTCGACCGGCCAGCGCGAGATAAATGAATTACATGTGCCGGTGGGCCGCAAGGTCAAATTGATCATGACGGCCGAAGACACGATTCATGATTTTTACATTCCCGCGTTTCGCATTAAGGCCGACGTCTTGCCGGGCAAGTACACTACGCAATGGTTCGAAGCGACCAAGCCCGGAACGTATCATCTGTTCTGCGCGGAATATTGCGGCATGAACCACTCGGGCATGATTGGTTCGGTGATTGTGATGCAGCCTTCGGAGTTTGATAACTGGCTGAGCGGTAACGCGGGACAGCAATCGCCGGCCGTAGCCGGACAACAACTTTATCAATCACTGGGTTGTGTGAGCTGCCATGGCGCGACTGGCGAAGGCGGACGCGGGCCGGGCCTGGTCGGATTGTTTGGGCGGAAAGTAGATCTAACCAATGGACAATCTCTGACGGCGGATGAATCGTATGTGCGCGAGTCGATCGAAAATCCGCAGGCAAAAATCGTCGCCGGCTTTGGCCCAATCATGCCGACGTTCCAGGGACAAGTGACGCCCGAGCAGTTGATTCAATTGATGTCGTTTATTAAGTCGCTCCAGGTTACCGGGGCGCAACCGGCGACCGCGCCCAGTCCGAAGTTAGCACCGTCGCCAGCATCCGCGCCAAGTGGGCCGCCAAATCGTCAGTAGCTGGCAATAATGCAATTATGAAAGCGATCGAAACATTTCAATTACCAACCGCGGCGAAGGTTAACTACATCAACGCCGAGTATGGTCTGAAGTCGTGGCTGCTGACGAAGGACCATAAACGAATCGCGCTTTTGTATCTCGGTTCAATCTCGTTTTTCTTTTTCCTGGGCGGCCTTTACGCGATGTTCATCCGGCTTGAGCTGCTAACGCCGCAGGGTGACTTGCTCTCGTCTGCGACCTACAACAAGGTCTTTACGCAGCACGGAATCATTATGGTTTTTTTCTTTTTGATTCCGTCGATACCGGCAACGCTTGGAAACTTTCTGGTGCCCATGATGATTGGCGCCAAGGATCTGGCGTTTCCGCGCATCAATTTGCTTAGTTGGTACATCTATCTGCTCGGCGGCTTTATTACAATTTATGCATTGCTGGCCGGCGGCGTCGACACCGGCTGGACCTTTTACGCGCCCTACAGCACTACGTTTTCCAACTCGTATGTGATTGCCGCGGGTCTTGGGATTTTTGTCAGTGGTTTTTCGTCAATTCTCACCGGACTGAACTTCATCGTGACAATCCACACGATGCGGGCGCCCGGCATGACCTGGTTCCGATTGCCGTTGTTCATCTGGTCCCACTACGCCACGTCCTTGGTGATGGTATTGGGAACGCCGGTGATAGCGATCACGATTTTGCTGCTGGCTTTCGAACGGCTGGCCCATGTGGGAATTTTCGATCCGGCCGCTGGTGGCGACCCGGTGCTTTTCCAACATTTGTTCTGGTTTTATTCGCACCCGGCGGTTTACATCATGGTCTTGCCCAGCATGGGCGTAGTCAGTGAATTGATCGCCAACTTTTCGCGCAAGAATATTTTCGGCTATAAGTTTGTCGCGTTCTCCAGCCTGGCTATCGCGGTCTTCGGCTTCCTGGTTTGGGGGCATCACCTGTTTGTCGCCAGCCAGTCAGTTTATGCGGGAATGATCTTCTCGTTTTTAAGTTTTGCAGTAGCGATTCCTTCAGCAATCAAAGTGTTCAATTGGACGGCCACGCTTTACAAAGGTTCGATCTCCTACGACACGCCGATGCTTTACGCGCTCGGCTTTATTGGACTCTTCACCATCGGTGGCATGACCGGACTCTTTCTCGCATCGATAGCGATCGATGTTCATGTTAGCGACACTTACTTCATTGTGGCCCACTTTCACTACATCATGGTCGGCGGGGCCCTCTTTGGCTATCTCGGCGGATTGCACTACTGGTGGCCGAAAATCAGTGGCCGCATGTATCCGGAAGGTTGGGGCAGGTTCTCGGCGCTGGTGATTTACGTCGGCTTCAACCTGACATTCCTGCCTCAGTTTGTTGCCGGCTACCTTGGTATGCCGCGCCGCTATCATGCTTATCCGCCCGAGTTTCAGGTCTTCAATGTGCTGTCATCGGCGGGCGCGTCAATATTAGGTTTCGGGCTGTTGATACCCGCGATTTATCTGGTGTGGTCCATGCGTTATGGCAAGCACGCAGAAGCAAACCCCTGGCATTTGCCGGGGTTGGAATGGCGCACGGCTTCACCGCCGCCTACCGAGAATTTCCTGGTGACACCGGTAGTAACGTGGGAAGCCTACGAGTTTGCGCCGCCTGAAGAGACGCGGGTGGTGGGGTTTGGCGACGAAGGATTGGAAGCGGCGGACATAAGTAAGCCGTAAGCACCAGTGAAATCGTAAAGCAAACTGTTAGTTTGCGGAGTTTTTTGAGCTTGCAAGGTGAGTGGCAAAGGGCCACCGCAAACTAACAGTTTGCTTTACAAAAAGCTTTCAAGTTGAGGGCAACAAGCCACGGCAAACTAACAGTTTGCTTTTAGACGGAGAACAAGTTGGCAGACAGCGTCGCAATTGAACACGAGGGAAGCCACCCGGCGTTGCAACATCATTTTGAGAACCTCGAGCAACAGCGCGAGGCGGGCACGCTCGGCATGTGGGTGTTCCTGGTCACCGAGATAATGTTTTTCGGTGGGATGTTCTTTGCCTATACGCTTTATCGCACCAAGTATCCCGCGGCCTTCGCCTCCGCCAGTAATCATCTTTCACTCACACTTGGAGCTGTTAACACGGCAGTGCTGATCTTCAGTAGCTTTACGATGGCGCTGGCAGTTTACAGCGCGCAAACAGGCAAGCGCCGTAATCAAGTTGTTTGTTTGGCTTTGACGATTCTGCTGGGCCTGACGTTTCTGGGAATTAAAGCGGTTGAATACCACGACAAGTATGTCGACCATCTGATTCCCGGGCGCTTGCTACCAAGCCGGCCATTCGACGCGAGCGATGTCCACTTATTGCCAGGCGCGGCGCCGCAAAACGTCGAGATGTTTTACTGGATCTATTTTGCAATGACCGGCATGCATGCCGTGCACATGATCATCGGGGTCGGGCTGTTATCAGTGATTCTGTTTTTCGCGTGGCGCGGTAGGTATGGACCGGAGTATCACAACCCCGTTGAGATCTCGGGACTGTACTGGCACTTCGTCGATATCATTTGGATCTTTTTGTTTCCGCTGCTGTATTTGCTGGGCCGCCATTTGGAGCATTAGTTGACTTGGGCGTGAGTTGTCTGCGGAGGATGAAATTTATCATTCATCATTTGACATTATTTGACATTAATCATTTGTCATAGTCATCCAGAATTTTTGAGAGAACTGTCGTGAGCGAACATATTGTTTCACTTAAGATTTACGTAAGCATTTTTCTGGCCTTGCTGGTTGGGACAGCGTTGACGGTCTGGGCGGGGCTGCACGATTTTCCCGGACAATTAAATGTGATTATCGCTTTGACGATCGCCGTGGTGAAGGCGACGTTGGTCGTACTTTATTTCATGCACGTTCGCTATAGTTCACGTTTGATTTGGGTGGTCTTTACTTCTGCGTTGTTTTGGCTGGCTATTCTCTTTGCGCTGACGTTGAATGACTACTGGACCAGAAGCTGGCTCTAGCTTGTTTGCAACAACGGTCGAATCCCCCCGCCTCATTCTCTTCAAATAAAGTTCCTTATACCGTTTGTTAATGGGGGACCGCGGTCCCAGTGTTAACTCGCCGCTACCAACCGTGCTCGCCTCAGCCGCTGTGCAGTTCTGCAGTTCATGGGTATAATCACCGTTTCCTATGACCACAGAATTGGCAACAAACAGCATGCAAACACCATTTGAACAGTTTCTCAGCCGGCAGAGCGAAGAAGCCTGGGCGGCCACTTTAACCACATTGCTGCGTTCGATTCACGAAGTCGATAAGAATGCGACGCAGATTTGGTTCGCCTTTTATCCGCTGTCATTGTTCACGGCTTTGCAGCAGGCCGAGGATAAAGATGAACTAGCAAAACAACTGCTTATGCAGGGCCATTACGAGCTCAAGGAGCAGATCGATTCGTCGCACACGTTTCTGTACGGGCATCGTTACTGGCCGCAGGTCAAGAAGACGGTAGAGGCTTTTGCGGAGAGCT
>JACCVY010000032.1 GCA_013697915.1 Blastocatellia bacterium
AGGATCGTTGATATATGATGCAAGAGCCCGCGAAGCGGGCGACAGCGACACATGATGAATAAATCGTAGCCTTTCCGCTATCGCACGCTTCGCGCGCTCAGTCTTCTCACCTGATCTTAACCTGGGGTTGCGCTTCGCTTCATCCCAGGGCTTTATGCTTTCACCCGCTACGCGGGTTTTGGAAAGGTGAGCCCGATTAACCTGATCCGAGCTTCCTTTAGTTTGCTTTTTCCCTATCGACCCTGCGAATTCTAAACTAAGTTTCGAGCTTACAAATTCAAGGCAACGCGAAACGGGCCAGCGTCGCATCTTACCTCCGCAAACTTAAACCCTCGAAAGGCCGTCAATTAAATTGCCTAAAAATCATTCGATTCTTCCGTTGTTGCTTTTTATTCTTCTTGCAACTTCTTCCACTCAGGCTCAACAATCATCGCCCTCCCCAACGCCGACGCCAAATACGCAGGAAGAGCCTGTTCGCGTGTTTACGGAAGAAGTGCGTTTACCAATCGTGGCAGTCGATCAATACGGACATTATGATCCGGCCGTGGTGCCTGATGACATCCTCGTTCTTGAGGATGGCGTGGCCCAGCAGATCAGAAGCGTGCGCCACCTTCCCGCAAATGTCGTGCTCGTGCTTGATACCGGAGGCGAATTGAGCGGCCTGGGAGGACTATCGAAAAGAACCAGTCTCACAAGTGATGTGGCTGCCGCATTCGTCAAGCAACTTTCAACGAATACCTGGATCGCCACAATGCAGTTCAATAACAAAGTTGAGTTGCTACAGCCGTGGACGCAGGACCAGCAAGCCGTGCTCAAGGCTTTGAAAACTAAACTCTCGTCGGGAAAGTGCGCGCGCTTTGCGGATGCAATCGTTGCCGCCGCCGGACAACTGAAAGACCGGCCGGAGGGCAGCCGGCATGTAATTTTCATAACTGACGGTGTGGATAGCCCAGGTGGAAAAATCAATCGTGCGCAGGCGATTAACCAACTCGCAGCGGTGAGGGCGACCGTACACATCATTAGTTACACAGAATACGTTCGACAGGAAAAAGAGAAGCGAGGTTCGAACAAATCGGTAAGACAAGTTCCGACTTCGCACGATCCGATCGCCGCCAACGATCCAACACTACCGCCTGGGCAAACTCGCAGTCCGGCGTTTGTTCTGGGGAGCGTCACGTTTGATCCGGCTATGCGCCGGCAGCGAAAAGCATATGAAGCGGACATTAAGAAGAGCCAGCAAACCCTGACGGACATGGCCGAAGAAACAGGCGGCCGAATCTTCCTGCCTAAAACGGGTGATGAGATGGTTGAGCAGGCGCGTGAGGCGGCACGCGAGGTGGGAGCCGAATATGTCGTTACTTACCGGCCGAAGCGGCCGCTGGCTTTGGCGCGTAATGGTGAATACCGGCGCATAGAGGTGGCCTCGCGAAGGGTGGGACTGACCTTGCGTTCGCGGCGTGGCTACGTGGTACCTTCGCAGCCTTAAAATGGGTAGAGGCCAGAAATCAGAAAGTCAGAAGTCAAATAGGAAAACTTCACCCTGACCTCTGACTTCTGACCTCTGACCTCTAACTTCTGACTTCTGACTTCTGACTTGCTAGCTGACAACTGCCTCAAGTTGGGACTCAAGCATTTGGATCATGCGGTGCACTTCGATGTTCTCTTCCTTCTTCAACAGCGACTGTGCGTGAAGCTCTTCCCAATCACCTTTGGGCACACGATGAAACGCCTCCACAACCTTCGGATCAAATTGTTTACCGGCCCATTCATTTAGTTCCTGCGCAGCAGCTTCATAAGATTTGCCTTTGCGATACACGCGATTGCTGGTCATCGCATCGAACGCATCCGCTACCGAGAATATACGAGCGCACAAATCAATATCTTCACCACGCAAGCCCAACGGATAACCCGAGCCGTCCCACTTTTCGTGATGCTGGGCTACAACGCGCGCCGCGCCTTCGAGAAAGTGAATGCCGCGCAAGATTTGCTGGCCATGCGAGGGATGTTCGCGCATGAGCACCCACTCCTGGTCCGTCAACTTCGCCGGCTTACGTAAAATGGAATCAGGCACTCCGATTTTGCCAATGTCATGCAACAACGAACCAAACTCAAGCGCCTTAATACGTTGACCGTCGAGCCCATACTCTCGGCCGAGCCGCAGACTGTAGGTCACAACACGCTCCGAATGGCCATGCGTTTCCAAGTCTCGAGTCTCGAGCGCAGCGGTCAAGGCTTTCAGGGTTGAGCGATAGGCGTCTTCAAGAGAATTTAAGGCGTCATCCAATTCGGCGGTGCGTTGCTCGACAAGTTCTTCCAGATGCCCTTCATAACGTTCTTTGGCAACGATCAGCTCCTGATGCTCGAGCGCGCGCTTGACCACGGCTTCCACCTGTCGCAAGTCGAACGGCTTCATAACGTAATCAAAGGCCCCTAATCGCAGCGCGCCGATGGCGCTCTCGACCGTTTGCATGCCGCTGATCATTACAACCACTGTGTTGGGCGCCATACTTTTGACTTGCGGAATCATGTCGAGACCGCTCATGCCCGGCATGGTGATGTCGCTTATCACCAGCTCATACTCAGAGGTCAACAGTCGCTCGAGCGCCTCTTCAGCGGAGCCAGCCGTCATGCAATAGTGCTGATCGCTGAAGAGGTCAGACAGTATTGCCGTTATCTCCGGCTCGTCATCCACAATCAAAATCCGGGACTTCACACTGGTAGACATTTGTTCCGACTCCTACAGAAGGGGGATTGCGGTGCAATTACCGCCTGACATGGCCTCGAGAGGGTTTAGCGAAGGTTCGAGGGGTGAGATGGAAATAGTCCCGCAGATGGGACCGGGTGCCATTCTACAAGTTTTACCAACTCGTGGCAAACATGTTTTTACACGAGATTAAGTGCCATATTTAAGGGTGTTGTAGGGAAAGGTAGAGACGAAAGCGGTCGATGGAGTGGTTAATTTAGAAACGCTGCCCCTCGGCCGCTTTGGATTAAGAAGAGGGTCAGTACGGAGCAGGACGACGCCGGCCCTTGCGGATCTTATGTAGACTGCGGCACCTCCGCGGCAATAGGAGCCTTGGCCGGGGCTTCGGGAATTATGGTGCCGGAGGTCGGACGTAAGCGCCGGAAGGGCTAACCCTTCTTGCTTCTTAATTTACAGGAAATCAAGGTTCTTTTACGCATTCGTGGTTGTAAGGACCACGAGGATAATGAGGATGAACGGGATGCTGTTGGACTCGGTTCGGACTCGAATCCAGCCACCAGAACAGGATAATAATTGCGCTTCTGAGCGAATCGCTGTGGCCAACGGCGAAAGCGGGAGCGCCAATTATGGGGCAGCGTCCACTTAGCAGTCAGCGGATGCTTTCATGGCTGACGGTGGGCTGGTGCTCTAGTTTTAGGAGTCCGGAGATTTGCTCCGGACTCCACTGCTGACGCAAGAGTCGCTCGACCTCTTGCCAGGTCTCCCAGGCAATACGTGAACGGTAGGCTTCGCACTGCCGGCTGTAGGCGAGTTCATCTGCCTGGTAGGGACGATAACCTTTCTCTCCCCGATTGCGCCGCAGTTCACGAGAGATAGTGCTCTTGTGACAAGCAAGGTCCGCCGCGATCCGAGTTTGGTTCAATCCTGCTTTCATCAGGCCGTAGAGATGGCGTCCTCCGCGCTCTTCAGTAATGCGGAGAATCACCACTATGCTTGACGACGCTGGCACCAACTATCAGTTTGCGCTACAGCGCCGACGTGAATATTGCTGTGAGGACATTGACTTAAGGGTCACTTTTGCAATAGAAGCTGTCTGCTCTTCCAGTCTCTTCTTGTGAGTGTGGCAATGAAACAGATTCCAACCATTCTTGTGCTCGGCTTTGCTTTGTCGTTATGTAACCTCGGTACGAAATTAAAAACTGCAAGTAATTCCGGCGGCTCCGGCTCGGAAAAATCTTCCTCGAGTTCGAGCGGCGAAGCCGAGAAAGCAACGCTGACGGCCGCGCAGACTCAAGCTCTGGCCGGTGGGCAGGGAATTAAGTGGGACCGGCAGGAGATGTCATGGACAGCCCCGCCAAAGTGGAAGCAGGACAGCAGCGAATTCCAGGAGCTTGTTTGGAGCTCACCGGGCGGTGATGAAGCTGCGCACTTGATAGTCAGCATATCGCCGATGGATGACAGTTTTCCTACCGACTCAAGCATCCAGGCGTTTTACGACCAGGCGGCGACGCGCATGAAGCACTTTGAGGTTGATGAGCTGAAGTGGGTGGAGATTGACGGTCTGAGAGGCGTGCAATTTCGCGAATCGAATCCGGAAAAGCCCGACGGTCTCAGAAGACTTCAATGGATGGCCTACCGTAAGTATGCGGGCCAGGTGCAAATGGTAGATGTGATGCTGTCGAGTAACGGGAGCGGCTTTCCCAAACATCAGGACGAGATGTATGGCGTGCTTTACTCAACTAAGCTCGTGCACTGAGAAAAAAGGTGTCGGGTGTCAGGTGTCAGGTGTCAGATAAAGGCTAAGAACCGCCTGCACCCATCATGTCACCCGACACCTAATCCCCGACACCCGACACCTGATACCGACCCCGTTACCCTAGTTCTTTTTGATGTAGTTGCGGTGCACCCAGGCGCCCTTCTGGGCCTCATCCTTCGTTTCAAAGAAGACGTTCTTATCATCTTCGCGCGTCACAACTTTCACCCGAGACGTTACTTCCTTTTCCGATGGTCGGGGCTTTTCCGCCTCAGTTAAAAACGTTTTCGCATGCTCGGCTGAAGCAGGCTTGAACGTTTCTTTCTGCAACTGCGCAATCGCCTCGACGGTGTTTGCCTTGAGCAGCTTGGGCCATAGCTTCCTGAATAGCGCGTTTGAGGAATAGACATCGGCGCTGTTTACGTTTCCATTGATCGCGAAAACGTAACCAATCACATTGTCATTCCGGTCCACAATGTTAGCCAGGGCTTTGATGTAGCTATCAGCCGTCGCCCGCACTCGAGTATTTTCGACCGCAAGTTGCAGGCTGGAAGCTGAGACGGTTGAGTTCACGCGTGTTCCCACGCTCTGGCTCAACTTATCCTGCGCCAGCTGAACGTTTTCCCATACCGCGCCCTGCGAGTTCGAACTTTTCGCTGCCAGCTTGATCTCCCTGGTCGCCACCGCATCCGCCGAACTACTGAAGACTCCATCGCGTTCGTTTGCTCGTCCGCTCCAGCGGCCGTGCTCAACACAAAAAGCGGCGATCGGCATGCGGCCCGATTTCGGCGGCACGATAAAATCAACTGCCATCATGCGATCCTGTTTGCCGCCCTTAACAATGTCTCCCGACTGAACGTAAACGTCTTCACTTGAAAGATTCTGAATTGCAAGCTCGTTGACGCTTTGCGTTTCGTAAACGACCACCTTTTTTTGTTCGAGTGCCTCCTGCAAAGTCAGGAACGATCTTGTTTTGGTGGTTGTCTT
>JACCVY010000069.1 GCA_013697915.1 Blastocatellia bacterium
CGGAACGCATGGCAAGACAACGACGACGAGCATCGCGGCCTGGGTGATGGACCAGGGCGCCCTCGCTCCCTCATTTCTGATTGGCGGCGTGGCGCAGAACTTTGGCGTTAGTTTCCGAGTAACAAACAGCGATTACTTCATCATCGAAGGAGACGAATACGACACGGCATATTTCGACAAAGGTCCAAAGTTTGTGCACTACCTGCCGGAGATCGCGATCGTCAACAACATCGAATTTGACCACGCCGATATCTATCCGAATCTTGACGCAGTCAAGCTCGCCTTTCGCCGCTTGATGAACCTGGTGCCGGCCAACGGGCTATTGATTGCTGGTTGGGATAGTCCGCACGTTCGCGAAGTCGTCGCCGAGATGGGCCAGAAACTGTTCACGCAACTCGAAACTTTTGGCACGCATGCCGATGCGCTGTGGCGCGTCACAGATGCAAACTTTTCTGGGGAGTTAAGTAAGTTCACGGTCACGCGCGAAGGAAAACATTGGGGCAAATTTCAAACGCCGCTAATCGGCGAATTCAACTTGCTTAACTGTTTAGCGGTCATCATTGCTGCCAATGCCTGGGGCGTGCCGCGGGAAAGTATTCGTGAAGCGCTGGCGACATTCAAGAATGTTCGGCGCCGCGCGGAAGTTAAGGGCGAAGTGGCCGGCGTTACAGTAATCGACGATTTCGCCCACCACCCGACTGCAGTGCGCGAAACGCTACGCGGCCTGCGGAATCGTTATCCGAAGAGACGTTTGATTGCGGTGTTTGAGCCGCGCTCATGGTCGTCGCGTTTGGCGGTTTTTCAAGACGAGTATGCGAACGCTTTTCGGGATGCTGACTACGTGCTGATCGCCGAGGTATTTGATAGTCAGAAGGCGCTGGAGAAAGGTAAGACGCTGGATACAAGCAGGCTGATTGAGGACATTACAAAACAGAACACGCCGGCATTTGCACTGGCGAACGCCGCCGAGATTATCGAGCATCTGCAACCGCAACTCCGCGAAGGCGATGTGCTGGCAGTGATGTCAAATGGTGGGTTCGATGGAATTCACGAGAAACTGCTTGATCTATTAAAGTCAGAAGGCAGTAGGCAGTAGGCAGAAAGCAGAAACAAGATTTTCCATTTATCATTTTCCATTTGTCATTGCCATCTGCGCCTCTAACGGTGTGCTAAACGTAAGCCGTGACCGGATGGGGGTTCGATCCCTTGTCTCGAAAAACTCATCGCATAGTCGATTCGTTATTTGTCTTGCTTTCTTTTCAGATCGTTGCGCTCGTCGTTGCTCATACGATTTCAGTACCGACTTTTCGGGGATAACTCAAATAACATTACAACCGTTTAGATTATTGAGCGATTGATCAGGAACGAGCGACAGCTTGAGGTGCTGAAATGGCAAATGAAAAATGATAAATGGAAAATCTTTATTTCTTCTGCTTAGTGCCGACTGCCGACTGCATTTTCAGGGCGCGCAACCAACAGCGGCTTGGGAATGCTTTTCAGATCTTCAAGTTTGCCCGGCGCAACTTCCACCCTCGCCGTCAACACGCGTCTGATCCGTTGAGGCAAAAATTTTCCGGCAACCAGCGCCGCCGCGCCGATAAGTTCCACTACATCGCCGCCGCCGCTCCAATGTTCGCGTACCACCTTCGGATCCGTTCGCTCCAGCAGCCTTAACAAGGTCAACGCAATCAGGTAGGCATCATCGACCTGGCCCACAAACGGAATCATGTCCGGTATCAAATCAAACGGAATGATCGCATAGACAATAGCTCCTGCCAGCAGCGCACGTTCGGTGGTGGGCACACGCGAGTCCGTCATTAGACGCGCGCACAACAACAGCATGTTTGGTATGAACAGCAGCAGATTTTTTAGTCGTCGCCGGGCTAACAGTGCAGACATTCCCGCCTCCTGAAACTCGTTTACTGTGGATTGTTGTGATCTTGGTTAAGTTAACACGACTCTACGCCGCTTGTAACGCGAGCCAACAGTTCGCGCTACACCTGTAACCGAGCTTGTCCTCTTTGCTCGGGTTCGTTAGACTCACATTCTCGTACAACCTGCTAATCGCATCCTTTTCCTATGGACATTCTTGAACGAATCCGTCAACGCGCCGCCTCGCGCCCGCAACATATCGTCTTGCCGGAAGGAAACGACCCGCGCACCGTTAAAGCGGCGGCCATCTGCGCCCGCGAGCGCATCGCCCGCATAACATTGCTGGGCGATGAAGCAATTATTCGCGAGACGGCACAACGCGAAGGCATGGACCTCGGCGGGGTTGCGGTGTTGGACCATCGGCGTGCGCCTGATTTCGAAAAGATGGTGGGCATCTTCCACGAATTGCGCCGCGCCAAGGGATTGATGGCTGACGAGGCGCGCACGCTGATGATGGATCCGCTTTACTACGGCAACATGTTGGTCCGACTGGGCCAGGCTGATGGCTCGGTTGCCGGCGCCACAAATACAACCTCCCACACCGTGCGCGCGGCGCTGCACTGCATTGGTGTTCGCTCCGGATTCAAACTGGTGTCCAGTTTCTTTTTGATGGCTTTGCGTGACAGTCGCTTCGGCAGCGACGGCGCGATGATCTATGCCGATTGCGGCGTTGTGATTGAACCATCCGCGGCGGAGCTGGCCGAGATAGCAATCGCATCCGCCGATTCGTGTCGCGCGTTGTTGGGAGCCGCGCCTCGCGTCGCTATGCTTTCCTTCTCGACCAAGGGTAGTGCAAAACATAAGTTAGTGGACAAAGTCGTGGAAGCGACGCGGACAGTCAAAGCCCGCTCGCCACAACTAGAGATCGATGGCGAATTACAGGCCGACGCTGCGCTCGTGCCCGAGGTCGCGGAATCAAAAGCGCCCGGCTCACCCATATCCGGTCGCGCAAATGTTTTGATTTTTCCGGATCTGCAATCCGGGAACATCGCCTACAAACTTACCGAGAGATTGGCCGGAGCGACGGCCATTGGGCCAATTCTTCAGGGACTGGACAAGCCGGCCAACGATCTGTCGCGCGGCTGCAAAGCCGAAGATATTGTCGATGCGGTAGCGATAACCGCGGTTCAATCCCAGTCACGACAAGCGGCCGGCTGAAGGTAACGGGTTGGAGTGCAAACTAAAGGAAGCTGACTAAGGTCATGAACAGTTTTTGTATGGCCCGCGAAGCGCGGCGACAGCATAAAGCCTGGGGTGGAGCGAAGCGGAACCCCAGGATCGTTGATATATGATGCAAGAGCCCGCGAAGCGGGCGACAGCGACACATGATGAATAAATCGTAGCCTTTCCGCTATCGCAC
>JACCVY010000079.1 GCA_013697915.1 Blastocatellia bacterium
TGATGCCGCTACATTTGTCGGCACATTGCGATGGCTGATCAAAGACGGGCTTCGTCTTTCGGGCAAAGCTGCGAGAGTCCGACATGGCGCTTGAGGAAAAACGGGTCCTCTTCATCTCTTACAACGGTATGCTGGATCCGCTGGGCCAGACTCAAGTAATTCCTTACCTTCGCGAGCTTGGCCGCCGCGGCGTTAAGTTCACTCTGCTTAGCTTTGAGCGGCGCGGCGCATTCGAACCCGCCGGCGTAAAGAGATGCAGATCTCTACAGATTCAACTAAGCGAACAAAACGTCGATTGGCACTGGCTGCGCTACCATCAGCGGCCTTCTTTGCCCGCAACTATCTACGACGTACTGGCCGGCATCCGCACGGCTCAGAAACTGGTCAAGCAAAATCACATCGAGATGGTCCATGCGCGCGCCCAAATTCCTGCCACGATTGCGCTGGCGTTAAAGAAGCATTATGGCATCAAGATGATTTTTGACATACGCGGTCTGATGGCCGAAGAATACGTCGATGCCCATCACTGGAAACAAGGCAGCATTCCTTACCGTCTGACCAAAGCAATGGAGACACGAGCTCTTGCCGCAGCTGATGGCGTCGTAACGTTGACAAGAAAAATATGGCCGGTGATCAGCGAGTGGAAAGGGCTGCGAGGCAGAGAAGTGGTGCATGAAGTTGTCCCTTGTTGCACCGACCTTGAGTTGTTCAGGTTTCGTCCGGAAGATCGAGAGCGTCGGCGAAAAGAGTTGGGGCTTGATGACAAACTGGTCCTGGTTTACAGCGGCTCGATTGACGGCTGGTATTTGACGGAAAAGATGGCGGAGTTTTTTGCCCACTTGAAAACTGGCCGGCAAGACGCACATTTTCTCTGGCTGACTCATGGAAGCCATGAACGCATTCGTCAACTGATGCGCGCGAACGGTCTCTCGGAAAGCGACTATACTGCGATGAGTGTCTCCTCCAGGGATGTTCCCTCTCACTTGTCCGCGAGCGATGCAGGTCTGGCTTTCATAAAGCCCAGCTTTTCCAAGCAGGCGTCATCACCAACAAAGTACGGCGAATATCTTGCTTGCGGGCTGCCGCTAATTATCAACGCCGGTGTCGGCGATTCGGATGACCTGATGATGACTGAAGGAATCGGCGTACTTGTCGGCGAGTTTAACGAGTCCGAGTACACCCGGGCCGCGCTGGCTCTTAACGCGTTAACGAAGCAGCCTTCGGAAACTAGAAAACGAACCCGAGGCGTTGCGGAGAAGCTGTTCGACGTGCGCGGAGTAGGCGTCGAATCCTACGCTCGTTTGTACGAGACAATCCTTGGCTGAAGATCCAGCGTAGCTGGAGTGGTAAATCATTTTTGAGGACCGCGGTTCACGCATCATGAAGGTTTTGGCTTTAGCTTCTTATCCAGTCGAAGCTGCCGCTACTCGCTATCGGCTGCACCAGTTTGTAGAACCGCTTTCGGATCGTGGAATTTCACTTACTATCAAGCCGTTCCTGGATTCAAAGCGATTCAATTCCTTATATCAACGGCGGGACCTGGCCCGTACTGCACTGGGGCTAATGAAAGCAGGAGCACTGCGACTGCGCGATGTATATAGTGCGCGCCAGGCTGATGTAGTGCTGGTTCAGCGCGAGGCCATGATATTCGGCCCCCCGGTGATCGAGTGGCTGGCAACCAGGGTAGCCCGGTGCCCAATGGTCCTCGATTTGGATGATGCTACATACGTTTCCTATACTAGTCCCACTTACGGAAAGTTCAGCAGGGCATTGAAATGGTTTAGTAAGACTGACGACCTGATACGCTGGGCCAGGGTGGTAACTTGCGGCAATCGGGCAATTGCCGAGTATGCGCAAAGCAAAGGCGCACAAACTCGAATAATTCCAACTGTGGTTGATACAAATGTTTTTGTGCCATTTCCTCGTACCTCGAATGGTCCAATTGTTCTGGGCTGGATTGGCACTCACTCGACATTTCCCTATCTTCGAGAAATCTTTCCGGTATTGCAGGAGTTGGCGCGCACGCACCGCTTCAGAATAAAAATTGTCGGCGCGGGCACGAGTGAGGTGAATATTCCCGGGGTCGAAGTTGAGAATTTGGAATGGCAACTGGAGCGCGAAGTCGAGGACTTTCAATCCTTCGACGTGGGGCTGTATCCGATCGATCCTTCATTGTACGCAGAGCAGTGGGCCGCTGGAAAGTCAGGCTTTAAGGCGATTCAATACATGGCGGTTGGCATTCCGTTCGTAGCCGCGCCCGTGGGAGCGATGGCAGACATCGGTGAAGCAGGGATCACCCACCTTCAGGCAAGTACGAAAGACGAATGGTTCAAGGCGGTGGCAGGTCTGATTTCCAATCAACGCTTGCGTCAAACAATGGGAGAGTCAGGTCGCAGACACGTTGTCAAGCATTACTCACTATCGGACCAGGCTGATAAACTTGCAAGCGCATTATTCGAAGCAACCGGCCAGGGGAAGGCGAGTTAAGCGAGGCATGGAACGTCTAAGCAAATCCCGGTTGACTCTGCTTGCCATTGTTGCGCTGCTGCCATCGTTTTTGAAGCGTTCCTGCTATAGGCTGTTTTTTGGTTACAAAATCGGAAAGCGAGTGCGGATTGGCTTGAGCATCATCGACGTCAGGGAATGCCGGATCGGCGATGACGTTACGATTGGGCATCTCAATCTGATAATCCGCGTCAAGAAGCTGGAGATGGGCGACCATGTTAGGATTGGCCACCTGAACATAATTAGAGGTGGTGACGAAGTTCATCTCGGACGTTACTCTGAGATCATCCGGATGAATGAGATTAATTCGATCGCCGATCCCGACGTTGTTAACCCAATCGATCCGCGATTTTTGCTTGGCGATGGAAGCATTATTACTGCCGGTCATAAAATAGACTTTACCGACCGCGTGACTATTGGCCGCAGATCGATACTGGGAGGCCGCAACTCTTCGCTCTGGACACATAACCGCCAGCGGACGCAGCCGATAGACATTGGTTCGTTTGCTTACGTGGGATCCGAGATTAGAATCGCGCCGGGCGGGTCGTTACCTTCGAAGTGTATCGTTGGCATAGGTTCGGTGATTACAAGCGAAATGTCCACGGAGGGTTACCTAATTGCCGGCGTGCCCGCGAAGCCGGTAAAGGAATTGAGCGAAGAGGATCGATTTTTGATTGAACGAAAGACGCGCATCGATTTGCCCGACGACATTTAGTTCTGGTTGTCTGGGTGCTTTGATTTCTCAACATGAATGCTTTGCTTACATTATTTTATCTCCTCCTGTGCATTGGGACTGTGATCTTTGTGCCTCCGCTGGTGCTCCCTTTTACGCATGAATACGGAGTCTTTACCGGCTTCGATGCTGCCAAAGCGGTTTTGTTATGCACTGGCCTGGCGGCCATCGCCGGCTTCTATTGTTATAAGCGCGAAACTAACGGACCATTTCTGCTGCGATTGTTTGTCGCGGGACTACTTGTGCGCATGATTGTGGCTGTCGCGATCTTTATGTTTCGGGGTCAGGAGTTTTTCGGTGGCGACGCGAACACGTACGATTTTTTCGGTCAGGCCCAAATGCTTGCCTGGTCGGGCGACAAATACTTTCAGACCGTCGCCAACCAGTTTGTTAAAAGTGGAGAAGGCTCGGGCTGGGGAATGGTTTATCTGGTCGCTGCCATCTACGGGATCATGGGGCGCAACATGCTCGCAGTGCAATTAATGAATGCAGTCTTAGGTGCGGCGACCTCAGTAATAATTTTCCTTTGCGCGCAACATGTTTTCCAGAATTTCCGAGCGGCACGTTTGGCTGCCATAGCGGTCGCTTTTTATCCGTCGCTGGTGCTCTGGTCAGCCCAGGGACTGAAAGACGGTCCAATTGTTTTCCTCCTGGCGCTGGCTATTTTATCCACGTTGAAGTTAGGTGAAAAACTCAGTCTCAAATACATTTTGATCTTGTTAGGCGCACTAATAGGACTGTTTGCACTTCGGTTTTATGTTCTCTATATGATTTCCGTGGCCATCGGCGGCGCCTTCGTAATCGGCATGCAGCAGATTACGGCGACCAGTTTTGTGCGCCAGCTTTCCGCTGTCGTTCTGCTCGGATTGGCGCTCACGTATGTAGGGGTGACTCGCTCCGCCGGTACTCAGTTTGAGCATTATGGAAACCTGCAAACTCTGCAACGGAGTCGTCAGGATCTCGCGCGCTCGGCTGAATCCGGATTCGGGCGGGATGTAGATGTGTCCAGCACCTCGGGCGCTCTTTCTACAATTCCCATGGGCATGATGTATTTGCTTTTTGCTCCGTTCCCCTGGCAAATAACTTCGGTGCGACAAAGCATCACATTGCCGGAGATGGTTATCTGGTGGGCATCGCTTCCACTGCTGGTGTTGGGACTGTGGTTTTCGGTGAGATATAGATTGCGAATGATTTCACCGATTCTAATCTTCACCGTGATGCTTACTTTTGCTTATTCAGCCTTTCAAGGCAACGTGGGCACAGCTTACCGGCAACGCGCGCAATTGCTTGTGTTTTACTTCATCTTCGTAGCTGTGGGCTTCGTACTAGTGAAAGAAAAGCGCGAGGAAAGAAAGCGTTTACAATTGGAACAGCGACAAGGATTGGCGATCCACCAGGCGGCGCTTTACAAGGCGCGCCCAGGCAGACCCTCCGTTTAAAATTCCCGGCAGACTAACTACATGTGCGGAATCGTAGGCATCGTTCGTTATGACAAGGCAGAGGTCGACCACGATCTGGTGGCCCGAATGTGCACTGCTATCCGCCATCGTGGTCCTGACGATGATGGCTTCTACTTTAATGGTGCTGTCGGTCTGGGCATGCGGCGGTTGGCGATCATCGACCTTAAGAGTGGACAGCAACCCATTCATAACCGCGACCGCAGCGCCTGGATAGTTTTTAACGGCGAGATTTACAACTACCTGGAACTCCGGGCCCAGTTGGAAAAACTTGGCCACAGCTTTTATACGAACAGCGACACCGAAGCAATCATTCACGCTTACGATCAATACGGCAAAGACTGCCCCAAACATCTGCGGGGAATGTTTGCGTTCGCGATATGGGATGAACGCACTCAGGAACTTTTTCTCGCGCGCGATCGGGTAGGCAAAAAGCCACTGCTTTACGCCCAGGTTAACGGCCAGTTTGTTTTCGGCTCGGAATTCAGCGCCCTACTGCAGCATCCGGACATTTCCAAAGACATCGATTTCGAGGCGCTCAACCACTATCTCTCGTTCATGTGCGTGCCCGCACCGCTGACGGCTTATCGTGCAATTAGAAAGCTGGAACCGGGACACAGCCTGCGCTTCAGAAACGGGGAAATAAAGATTGAGCGCTATTGGCAGCCCGACTTCTCAAAAAAAGTAGACATCAGCGAGCAGGAAGCAGGCGAGCAGGCCATCAGGATCCTTCGCGATGCCGTGAAGGTGCGCTTGATGTCGGAAGTGCCGCTGGGTGCCTTTCTCTCCGGCGGCATTGACTCGAGTGCAGTGGTGGCGCTGATGAGCGAGGAATCCAGCACGCCGGTGAAAACCTTCTCGATCGGGTTTGAAGAACAGGACTTTAGCGAACTGCATCACGCGCGCCGGGTCGCCGAACACGTGGGCGCCGACCATCACGAGTTCATAGTTCGTCCCGACGCGCTCGAAGTCTTACCAATTTTAGTAGAACATTACGGCGAACCCTACGCAGACTCTTCGGCGGTTCCTACGTACTACGTTGCTCGCGAGACTCGAAAGCATGTGACTGTCGCTTTGAATGGCGACGGCGGCGACGAATCTTTTGCCGGCTACGAGCGGTACGCCGCGATGCGAGTGGCGGAGAAGTATCATCGGATACCGGCTGTGTTGCGAGAGACAGTGGTACGCCAGGCGATTGAGTTAATGCCGTCTTCTGAAACCAAACGCAGCCGGTTGAGAGATGTGAAGCGCTTTGTTGAAGCGGCCTCGTTGCCAAAAGCCGAACGCTATCTGCGCTGGGTAAGTGTCTTTGACTCGCAAGCTAAACTGGATTTGTACACAGACACTTTCAGACGGCAGACGCAACCTAACCCGGCGGCCGGCATAATCGATCCATGGTTTGCGCGCGCTAACGGATCCGGCATTGTCGATGCAGCGTTGCTCACCGACATCATGACCTACCTGCCTAATGACCTACTGGTAAAAGTTGATATTGCAACCATGGCAAACTCGCTCGAAGCCCGCTCACCTTTTCTTGATCATCACGTGATCGAGTTTGCAGCGAGCTTGCCGGAAAAATACAAGTTGCGTGGACTGACCACTAAGTATTTGTTGAAGGGAGTGCTCCGGAAACTCTTGCCGGCGGAAATCCTGGGGCGGCGCAAGATGGGATTTGGTGTTCCGATAGGCCACTGGTTTCGCGGCAAGCTGCAACCGTTCCTGCGCGAAACCATTCTTTCAGAGGCAGCCTTGAAGCGCGGCCTGTTTAAGCCGGATGCGGTCAAGCGAATGGTCGAGCTTCACACGCGCAGCGAACGCGATTATTCTCATCAGCTCTGGACATTGCTGATGCTGGAACTGTGGTTCCAAAGGTTTATTGATTAGGCAGTAAGTGGTCAGTGGTTTGTGATGATTGGTCGAGTTGCTTTTGCAACTGACCACTGACCACTGACCACGCACAAGTCCTACGGAAGAAGCACGGAGGTGGTTTAGGTGAAAGGCATAGTTTTAGCAGGCGGACTGGGAACGCGTTTGCGGCCGTTGACCGCGGTAACCAACAAGCACCTGCTTCCCGTTTATGATCGGCCGATGATTTATTATCCCATTCAAACGCTGGTGAACGCCGGCATTACTGACATCATGATCGTGACCGGCGGCAATTCCGCTGGAGATTTTCTTAAGCTGTTGGGGAATGGAAAAGCCTTTGGCCTGAAACATCTCAACTACACTTATCAGGAAGGCGAGGGTGGCATCGCCGAGGCGCTGTCGCTGGTGGAACACTTCGCTGCCAAACAACCAGTTTGTGTCGTGCTGGGCGACAATATTATTGAGGGCAACATCGCCGCCGCAGTGCGCGCCTACAAAGCGCAAGGCAAAGGCGCGAAGATTATTTTGAAGCGAGTTCCTGACCCTGAGCGTTTCGGTGTCCCCGAACTCAGCGGCCAAAACGTTTTGCGTATTGAAGAGAAGCCGAAAACACCAAAGTCGGATTACGCAGTTATTGGAATCTACATGTATGACGGCGAGGTCTATGACATCATCCGCACGCTTAAGCCATCAGGACGCGGCGAACTGGAAATTACCGACGTCAATAACGCCTACATCAGACGAGAAGAGATGACCTGGGAAGAACTCGATGGCTGGTGGACGGATGCCGGGACGTTTGAAAGCTTGTTGCGAGCTTCAAACATGGTAGGTGAGACGGGCGCCAACAAGGGAGTTGCTGAAGTGTTTGGGGCATCAGGACCGACTCCCGGCAACTAAGAATAATTTTGTGAGGCTTGATATTGTGTAAATCGAGCCATTAGGTCCTCTCCTGCTTTTGGTTGTTCCCCTCTAAACTTTCCAAGTGCGAGTTTTGTGTTCTGAGTGCTTTTGCCCGGACAAGGAATCTAAATGCTATAACGGGCGACCCGGTTTCGTCGGATTGAAACCAAGTCAGGAAAGATGGGTGATGCCAACTTCCGCCAAACTTTCGTCACGGTTAGCGTCCGCCGTACCCATGGCTGGACTAGGTTCGGTGTTAACGCTTGCCATGAGCAGCTTGGCGGGAATTGCTGTGGCGCGCAATGCCGGCCCTTCAGGGTATGCAATCTTTGTCGCAGCTAACATGATTGTGTTCGTCGGATCAGTCCTTTGCTCGTTGGGTTTGCCTCTTGCCTTAGCGAAGCATGTCGCCGTCGAAGAAGAAATCGGCCGTCACGAAGCTCTTAGAAAAGCCAACACCACTATTCTGATTTTGCTGTCAGGCATTGCGCTGTGTATTGGCATTGGGGGTAGCTATTATGTTCCGACCCTCGAACAACACCTGCATATCACTTTTGGGTTCGGATTTGCGCTGGCCTTTCCCCTGATTTTGCTTTGTGCGGTGACTTCGGATTGCATACAGGGAATCTATTATGGTTTGTTGCGGCCGCGGATTGTAATCGGCATTACCGTCTCAGGTCCGGCAATAGCCTTAATCTATGTGCTGGCGCGCCGCTCAGGGGCAGCGTTGCCAATCTGGGGCGCCGTTGCCGCGCTGTATGTTACCTCTGGTTTGACCGCTATTGTTTTGCTGGGGCGGGACCGTTTGTTGGGTCGTCCCGCGCCGATCAGGGAACTGACGGAAGTTTTTAAGGACCTGGTACCCGCGGCAACCTTCACTTTTTTTACGGTTTTTTCATCGTGGAGCGATCGCTGGATCGTGGGCGCTCAATTAGGAGCAGTGGCCATGGGGTCATACGCCGCCGCCGTGGTCGTGATTCAGACGGCCTTAAGAATTCCCACACACCTAGCTTACTTGCTGGTGCCGGCTTCTTCTCGCATTAGTTTGGGAGGAAAGGAAAAAAGCGAAAAACTCAACAGCGTCACGCTGACTATGTTCGGTTCATTCGCAGCGCTGATGACGGTAATTCTTTTACTGGCAGGCGAGAGTGTTATGAAATTTCTTTTTGGCCCGGCCTTTGCGCCGGCCGGCCAGGCTTTAGCGACGATGGCTTTATGCTTACTCGCCTCCGCAATCAGTATTCCCTTTATCTCAGTCCTGACAGGATCGAAAAGAAACCGCTTTGTTACTTACTTGTTGGGTCTGACCATTATCCCTCGAATCTTGCTGCTGTCTTTTTTCACGCGACGTTGGAATCTGCAAGGCACAGCTGTCGCCATAGTCCTCTCTGAGAGCTTTCTGGCTGTCTGTTGTTTGCTGTTGTCAAGAACAATGGGTCTGGGGTTTCACTTGCGAGCCTTAATCCGACCCTATCTCGCGGGGCTTGTTGCCTACTGTTTGGGCTTAATAGCTATATTTTTTGGCGCGCCGAAACTACTGGCAACCGGCATCGTCGCCGTTCTCTTGTTCCTGGCGTTGTGGCGCCTTGCACGCTCTACTTATTTCGAGACGTTCCAGCGCGATTCGGCTTTATCCCGAGCGCACATACTTGAGAACTCCTGAATGATTAGCGGCCTGGACATTATTTGTATATCCAGCATCGAGTGGGATTTCTTGTGGCAAGGTCATCAGGAGATTACTTCGCGATTGGCCGAGGCTGGAAACCGCGTGCTCTACATTGAGAACACTGGCGTCCGCTCGCCAGGGATACGCGACGCCAGGCGAATCGGGACGCGGATAAAAAACTGGATACGCTCACTGAGATCGCACGGCTTACGTGAGGTTGCGCCAAACATCTTCGTTTGCTCGCCTCTCGTCCTGCCACCGTTTGGGGCCGGCTGGCAGCGGGCGATCAACCGCCGCCTGTTGCTGCCCCTCATTGTGCGCTCGGCGCGCACCCTGGGGATGAAGAACATTTTGCTCTGGAGCTATCTGCCTACCGACACCGCACTTGATTTGGTCCGAATGTTACGCGGCCCAAAAACATGTTTGGTCTATTATTGTGTAGATAATTTCGCGCTCTTAACACCCAAGGTGCATGCGCTGCGAGAAAACGAGCGCGCCACGCTCAGGCTCAGTGATGTAGTTTTTACTACCTGCTCTGAGCTTGCAGCGAACTGCACGCCATGGAATGACAACGTGCACATCTTCCCCTTCGGAGTAAACCTGGAAGCATTTCCTTTTGAGTGTGACGCGAGAATTGAGCCCCGGCCGATGAACAATGGCTCTAACAGCTCCACCAGTACTTTCAACAATAGTTTTTTCCAATCATTACCTCGTCCAGTGATTGGTTATATTGGTGGGATCCACGTCCATATAGACTTCGGTCTATTGATCGAGATGGCCCGAGCTAAACCGGAATGGTCATGGATCTTTGTGGGCGCTTTGCAAACCCCGGTGGGAGAGTTGGGCGAATTGCCCAATGTTCACTTCTTAGGTCAGCAACCCCATGGTTCGCTGGTGCGCTATGTACGTGAATTCGACGTTTGCATCGTCCCCTATGTAAACAGCCACTACACAGCAACGGTAGTACCGACCAAGATCAACGAATATTTGGCACTGGCAAAGCCGGTAGTTTCCACCGATCTTCCGGCTGTCAGCGAATTCAATCGAGAGCACAACATATTACAAACATCGACGACCAGGCCTAGTGATTTCCTTTCTGCGATTGAGCAAGCTCTTAGTCTGCCGACCGACAAAGCCACTTTGGACCGTCGACGCGAGGTGGCAAACCTTGCTGACTGGCAAGCGCGGTTTGGCGCAATGAGTGAGATAATTAGTCAGGAACTAAAAGCCAGGGAACCGGAGAGCACTTAGCCGGCACCGGCGTGTTTGATTCGAGGTTTGACTTTGCGACTCCTGGCTGGTGAGTAGGACAGGCGTTCTTGCCTGTGCCCCGTTGCTAATCAACTGTGACAGACAAGAATGTCTGTTCTACATCGTGCGCCACAGTGACGAAAGAGCGGAACAAAGTATGTCAGCCGGTGAAATAACTCAATCGCTGCAGGCAGCAGTCAAGGCAACAATTCCGGCGCGTATCTACCGGCCTCTGTTAACCCGGTGGCGACAATTACGAAGGAGACCGATTCCTGCCAACATGTTGTCAGGTTTAGAGCCAGTCAGTCGCATTTGGGGTCTCGATCGAGGGAGTGCGATCGATCATTACTATATTGAGAAGTTTTTGTCCTTGAATGTTGCCGATATCCGAGGCGCCACTCTGGAAATGGCGGACTCGAGGTATACGCGCAAGTTTGGTGGCGATCGCGTAAGCCGGGGCGAGGTACTTCATCTCGTGCCTGGCAATCCAGAGGCGACGCTGGTAGGCGATTTGGCTACGGGAGCCGGCATTCCCCGTAACTCATTCGACTGCCTGATCGTTGTGAATACGTTTCTGCTTATTTATGACGTTCGTTCCGCTATAGCAAATTGCTATCAGGCGCTCAAGGAAGGCGGCGTTCTGCTGGCGCATTTCACCGGCATTGCGAACAGATGCCCCGACGATGCTGCCTGGGCCGGCGATTATTGGCGTTTCACATCTGCATCCGCGCGGCAGCTATGCGAAGAAGTGTTTCCTGGTGACCACGTTACAGTCACGGCCTTTGGGAATGTGCGGACCGCAACAGCGTATCTCTATGGTTTGGCGGCGGAGGAACTGCATCCGGAGGAGCTGGACTATCGTGATCCCAACTATGAGGTTGCAATCCTCGTTCGGGCAGTCAAACCTATTGCGAAGTCGTAACAATGGTGAAATGGGAACTTCTTTCAGCGACCTGCAATCGCGCTGAGTGGGATCAGCCGCTACTGCAAAGCGAGGACTATAACGTCTTTCAATCATTTCGTTGGGGCGAGTACAAGCGTAGCGGCGGCTGGACCCCAATGCGGTGGATCGCCCGGGATCAAGAAGGCGCAACCATCGCCATGGTTCAAATCCTCGTTAAGACATTTCCCGGCAACGTCAGAATCGGATGGGCCCCGGGCGGGCCAATTCTGCGCTGCGCAGGTACGTCCCGCCTCGGTCTCACCTCAACAATTGATTCGCTGTTAACGGATCTGGTGGCGCTGAAAGGAAGAACAAGCATTCGTTTTGACAGTTACCTGACGGAGGATGCTGGTGTTGAGTCTGCACTCAAACAGTCCTCGTTCGTCAGGCCCTACTTCAAAATCAACACTGGGTATTCTCTGATGGTGGATTTACTTCAACCGATTGCAGCGCGCCGCAGCCAGGCCAGGCCGAGACACCGTTCATACATAAAAAAAGCCTTAGATAAGAACATCGAATGGAAGGCGGGCCGCGATGGTCCTCTGGCGCAAGAACTAGTTAGCTTGCACGGCGAAATGATGACGCAGAAAAAACTATCATTAAGTCGGATTGGAATCTACGAGGTCTCCTCTCTCTG
Organism: Blastocatellia bacterium; assembly: GCA_013697915.1. Classification (GTDB taxonomy): domain Bacteria; phylum Acidobacteriota; class Blastocatellia; order Pyrinomonadales; family Pyrinomonadaceae; genus PSRF01. The sequence continues at coordinate 11,959 of JACCVY010000079.1, forward strand.
CGATATTCTGGAGGAGCAGGCAGTCATTTTCACTGGATATTTAGAAGGCCAGGCAATCACCTCCACCCTCGTTCTTAGCTTTGGGCGTAAAGCTTTTTATCTGATCGGGGCTTCAGGAAAACAAGGAAGGGCGCTACGACCTTCATATGGCTTGCTTGATCAGTTGCTCGGGTACCTGAAAGCGGAGGGAATGGCGCAGTTCGATTTTGGCGGACTTGATCCGCTCGGGTTAAAAGCAGCCGGGGTTGATCAGTTCAAGACAGGTTTTGGTGGGGAGATGGTGAAACATCTTGGCGAATGGGAATGGGCCACCGATGGATGGCTTCGCTGGGGATTCAAT
>JACCVY010000096.1 GCA_013697915.1 Blastocatellia bacterium
CGACCACGTTAGCACGCTCTTTCCCACGCAACAGCGGCACCCACTTCCTCGCTTCGAGTAACGGATCTTTGAATTCGAGTCCCGCATAGTTCGGCGCGTTTTCCCAGTTGGGAATTCCCGGCGTCGTTAGCCCCAAAACCGCGATGCGGACGCCTGCAACTTCCTTCACGATGTAGGGCTGGTAGTGCGTCTGGCTCGTGCCTTTGTCGTAGGTGTTGGCCGATAACCAGGGAAACTTTGCTTCGCTGCGTGCCTTTTCCAGCACCTTCAAACCAAAGTTGTATTCATGATTGCCGACAGTCATGGAGTCATACTGCAACTCGTTCATGGCCAGCATCATCGGATCGGGCGGTGTGTTGTTTTTCTTGTTGTGGTAATACTCGAGCGGCGTTCCCTGAATCGTGTCGCCGGAATCGATCAACATGACATTCGCGTTGTCTTTGCGAATCTGCCGAATCAACGTCGCGATCTTTGCGAGGCCGCGGTTGTCAGGTTTGTTGGTGCAGTAATCCGTGGGATAGAGATTTCCGTGGAGGTCGGTTGTGCCGAGGATTACGATTTGGACCCGCCTGCCGGCAACGCTAAATCCGGACGGCGGAAAACTCGCAGCGATGAGCGCGCTGAACAGAATGAATAAAGCCAGTACAATTTTTCTCATTGTCTTCATGGTTCCTTGTTCCTGCTGCTTAGTTTTGATTCGTAAACACTTCGGCGGCGACGATCCCGTTGACCCTTACTTCATGTAATTTCTTGAACGTGCTGCGCACCAGAGCCAGCTCATCACGATTTTCGAAATAGGTCCGGCCGCGCTGAATAATTATGTAAGCAGGACCAGAAGTATTACTGACCTGAAACCCAGGCGTCGAAATTACCTGTGAATTGAGATCGTTGCTGCCAAATCGTTCCAGGTAATAATGCGTGGCGGCTGGAGTTTCATTTGCGACGATTACTCCTTGCGGTGCTTTCGCACACACAAACTGGATCGCCTCACGCAAGCCGTCATCGTAAAACTCGTCGTGCGGAAAATAGTATCCCACCTTATCCGCCGCGAGCGCATTCGTGTACAAAGCATAGTGCGGCGCGGCCTTGTAAGCGCTCCAGGCCGGCTGGACCACGAATACGATTAAGACTGCCGCACAAGTTATTAATTCCGCACGCTTGCTACCACCGGCACGGTCGCTAACAAATCTTGCTAAGGCAACTGCGCCGGCAGCGGCCAGCATGTAAACGAAGGGCATTAGCGACAGCGTGTAGCGCAGCCATTTCGCGCCCACCAGCGAATAAGGAACAATCCAAAAGAAGAACATGAACAGCGCGAACGCATAGCCCGGGTGACGCCAGCGTTTGATCGAAACCATCAGACCCGCTACGAATGCCGCCAACACGGCAAGCGGAATCTTGATTGCCATGAATAACAAATAGAAATAGAGCGGTGTACCCCAGAACGGCGACCTCGAAACATTATTTTTGTAGAGCACCTCGCCCATGAGATAGCCGGTATGCACCAGCAACTTTTCGCCCATGTAGACATTCAGGTATTCCCAAACTTGCGGCAGCAACACCGGTGGGTTTGCAATCACAAATGCAATTGCCAGCGCAATGTAAAACGAGCGAAACGTTTTGCCGCCCGGTTCGCCCGGCTCACTTTTCCGGACGTGAAAATAATGATGATAGAGAGCGTTCAAACCGAAGTAGTGGGGAAAGTATTTTGACGCCATCATCAATCCAAAGGAAATCCCGCTCAAGATGTAATGCCGGCGGCGAGGCTTGCTATTGCGTGGGCTCGTTTGCTTGGCACGCAAATAAAAATAGAAGGCGAAGAGCATGAAGAAAACCAGCAGCGTGTCTTCTTTGCCAATGCGATTAATGGTGATGGCGTTGAGGCCGACACTCCAGAACGCGGCGGCCAACAAGCCCGTCCAACGATCGAAAAACGCGGCCGTCAAGAGAAATAAAGGAATGACTGTCAACGCGCCAAAAATCGCATTGGGAAGACGGAATGCAACCTCGTCGTTAACGGCGCCGCCGCCACCAAAAACCCGCGAGGCTTTTACCGATGTAAACATCAACGCCTTCATCAGCATAGGATGTTCGCCGTTCGCAGTAATATCGCCATGCTCGTACGCCCTGACAGCGTCGACTTTGTTGACTTCATCTTCCGCGAAGCCAACAGCTCCCAAATTGGCCACGCGAAAGGCAAATCCAATCGCAATCAACAATACTAAGGAGGTAATGACCAGGCGGCGGTCGCGGCCCAGCAACGCGTCCGCCGGGACGCTCGGCTCAATGGGCTGCTCAAGCGGTTCGGCTTTGGAAGCCAAAGGCATGTCGGAAGTCCTGGGAGTCATCGATCGTCGCCCTTTGAGGCAAAACCCTAACCGGAAGCTGTCACAACAGTTTCACCCATTTACCTGATTTGCTTTTGGCGGCGCGACCAAAATGTCTTATTGTTTGTCGCGAAAGTGCAGCGCAACCTGACGCCGGTAGAAAAACAATCCACATGGACAATCTCGTCGCTTCCAATATTCGACAGCGCCCCATTCGCACGCTGGTCAGCGTCGCGGGCGTGGCCCTGGGCGTCTGTTTGATAATGCTTTTTACCGGCCTGGCGCGCGGCATGTCCAACGACCTGCAGCGGCGCGCTTCGAACGTTCGCGCGGAAGTTATTTTCACTCGCCCCGGTTCAATGCAGTTAACAGCGTCGACCGCCAACCTTAGCACGAAGTACGTCGACAGTTTGAAGCAGATCGAGGGCGTGGAAGAAGTGCTGCCGGTGATTCGTTACGTGTCACAGGGCGGGAAGGGTTTTGGCTTCGAACAGATCGAAGGCGTCGAGTGGGAACCATGGGCGCGCGTCAATCAAATTCATATTGAAAGCGGTAGAGCGCCGCAAGCCGCCGACGAGATCGTTATTGACGAAACCAAAGCGCGCAACAACAAACTTTCGATCGGGAACTCAATAAAACTTTTCGGCGCTAAGCCTTATCGGATTGTCGGCATCTACGCCCCCGAGTCAGGCGCGCGAGTAAAGCTGACGCTGGCGGCGATGCAGGAAGCACTCGAGTCACCCGGTCGCTGCACCTACATGCTGATCAAGTTGCGTGATCCAACCGATCAGGTGGCGGTAGCTAAACGTATCGACACCCAATTGCCGGGAAACAAAATTCAGTTCACGCGCGAATTGTTTACCAGTCTTGAGAAAAGTATTCCTTACCTTGGGGTTTTTCTGCGCGTCTTGGTCGCGCTGGCAGCGTTTGTGAGCGCAATGGTGGTGATGCTGGCAATGTATACGACCATCACCGAACGCACGCGCGAGATTGGCATTCTGAAAGCAATGGGCGCCTCGCGACGCTACATCGTGATGATCATTGAATCGGAAGCGATTTTGATCAGCGCGGTGGGATTGGTTGCGGGGTTTATCTTGTCGTTCGTCGCCGGCTTTGCGATCTACCGGGTCTACGGATTGTTTTTTGAATACAGTTGGGGGTGGGCGCTTACGGCTGCAGCGATTGGAATCCTTGGCGGCGCGATCGGCGCGCTCTATCCGGCCTGGCGCGCTTCAAACCTCGACGCGGTTAGTGCGCTTGCTTACGAATAGAAATCAAAGCAAGCGCATAAACCAGACTACGTTCTCTTATTCTTATCCCCGCAATTGTGACTGTCCAGCAACCTTCGCACGGGAGCACGTTGAACAACGGTAACTGACGCCAGCGTTTTCATTGAGAAAACGCAGAAGCAACAGGGTAACCAGAAGAACTTCCTGTTAGGCTTTTACTGGGGCACAACAAGGAAAACGTCCCAAGCCCAACGCCCGACCTTTGCCTTCCTGGCATCTTCAACTTTAGACCTGTACTTGAATTGATTCCCGTAAGCATCCATTCGCTTGGATTCTTTATATTTGAGATCTATGGACGCCACCTCAAGAGACAATAAGGAATGCAATTCGCCAGGTTCTGAAACGCCATTGTGGTTGACGTCTTGCCAGAGCAGGAGATGGCTGAACACAGCGTCGCGAGCGTCTATGGCTCCATCGTTATTGCCACCGAAACCCGTCTTGTCAAATTCAGCAAGCGCAAGGAATCCGTTTGGTGAAGTCGAATGGGGTTGTTGCGTAAAGTTACCAAACATTTCGCCGCCACTGTCAATCATGCCGTTGTGATTCCGGTCAAGGACCAGCCATGCGTCGTCGCTGTTGGCCGCGGTCCAGGAAACTTTGCGATTGAAACCACTATTGGTCAAATCAAAAAGAACTCCGCCCGCTCCATTGGTAAGCTCAAATCCATTGCCCATAACATCAATTAAGATCGGGGAAGGGGGCAGGCAGCGGCAGGACCCCGGATCGAAAGTAAATCCCCATTCACAACTCCCATCATTAAGATTGCAACCCGATCCGTATTGTTCGTCATAGTCGTCCAAACCATTACAGTTTCTATCCTCGCCTCCTTCTGTGTTCGGGTTCAGCGGCGCACCTGGATACACATTCGAATTGTGATCGTTGCAGTCACTGCTTGAGCACCACCCGTCTTGATCCAGGTCTTCGCAGAAGGGTGTTGGATCCGGAGTTGGAGGCGGTGGTGTAGGCGTGGAGTCACCACCACCACCGCCCCCGCCACCGGGACCAATAGCCTGCACCTTGGAAATTTCCGAGCAGCCCGTCTTGTCACCATTCTGCACTTTGTTAGCCGATGTGACGTCATTGGGCTGCAATTTAAGGTTATTCTGAGCTGCGCCACAGGCAAAGTCTACCCATCCCATTGCCGTAGGGATTGTCGGCGCATTTGTACTAGTCTTAAAGCAACCGAGTCGTATATCTGCGACAGTGGGATGAGCCAGACCCATCGTGTGGCCAATCTCGTGCGCAAAGTAATCTATGAGCAAATCAGGGGGCCAGTTAGCGGCTTCTGACGGAATCAAAATCTCAAACCGGCCGTCAGGCTGTGGGTTCGTGCGCATGCAGGAACCCCGGAGCTGACCTGGCGTCGCCTTTTTCAGTGTGATGGTTGTCTGTCCCCACTGCTGCTGCCGATCAAAGTAGTCCTTGGATGCCTCGTTATCGACGCCGCGCGCATTGGTCCACTTGTCAAAGGCTCCGTTCGCAGCATTCCAAATTGCCAGATTCGTCGATCCCGATTGCGTATCCCAAGACCCATCGATTCGCCAACTCACTTTAGGTCGGCCATCAGGTGCGGTACTTACGGTGCCATCCTGGTTCTTGGTGGTATTTAAGGGATCTCCGTCCTTAAAGCACTGCGGGCACTTGGCCCAAGCAATGAACAATCCAGGCAAAATAATTCCGGATCCTGCAAATATCAAAAATAATATCAAAACAGTGCGCGTCACACTCCGCATGAGAAATTTCTCCTGTTTTGGAAACTATAACGCCGGAAGTTGCAATCTACTGGATGAGATCAAAATAATGCTAGCCCACTATCAGGCATTTACAAGTAACCAATGCGGTTCACGAGTTTCCTCCGAACACATCCAAACATCCGACCGATGACCGCTATTAACTCGCAAAGAAAAGAAAAGACGGTCTGGTCCACTCACGCCGCTAGTAGTATGAGCATTGGCACGATTCGTAGTCCCAACCGCCTCCCCGCTGTTGGCAGCTGCGTATCGCAGTAAGCCCTGGATTACACGGCGTGGGCGTTGGAGTTGGGGGCGGCGGGGAGCCTGTGAAAGAGGCCCTCATTTGATCCAACGAATTACCGTAACGACTCTGTAGCTCATCGGTAAAGGGATTGTGTTGCAGCGTGGTCCCAGTGGTGTCGAGAATATCTACCGTCGCCAATTGATTGCCAGACACAATAGGAAGAACGCCATTGCCGCCCAGCCAAAGAGAACCGACCTGCGGTTGCGACGGATCGCGCTGAAAGAAAAGCACATAGTTATGATCAAAAGAGAACTGCGGGAAGTCGTACATAATACTCTTCAGCAGTACCCCGTTCACTGCAAGCGATCCACCACCCCTAAGCACAAGTATTTCGTCCGGATTGAGCGGTAACATATCAGTAGGAGGAGCCAGTCCGTCCCTTATGCACGCACTACACGCCGCAACCTGACGCCACGATTCCAGTATCTTGAACTTCGACCAGGTAACAATGCTATCGTCTTCAACCGCATAGCTCTTAGCAGCGATCATTTGAACTACAGCGACATTAGAGTTGGAGATAGCATCATCTAGCGGTGGTGCAGGGTATTCGGAAATCCCGTCACTAAAATGATATTCGGACAAGCCTTGAGACTGAGCTAACTGTGCATACCATTCAAGTGTGCCTGGTTCAGGACCTGTCACTGACTGCACCAATGACATAAATCGGGACCTTGCGGGGCTAACCGATCCCAGGCCAATCGTTATTATGGCGAGGCCTATCAAGACATAGAAGGCAATGCGAAGTTTAGTTGAATGAAGTCGAAGAGGGTGACGCATAGAGGTATAGAGGACGCCTTCAGCTCTGTATAATACTGAAGAACGTAACTGTCAAGCGTTTTCAGTTAAATGTGTTTTCAGTTAATGACTCGCCTTTAGTTAGGCACTCGTCGCAATGGGAATTCTCGGTGGCGGCGAGCTTCAAATCTGGAGGCCGTTAGTTCGCTTGCTTACAGCTTAACTGTCCCCCATGGCGCAACCTGTGGCTGTTACTCTGCTGCTTCTCGCGCGGCCACCGCGCTCGCTCTGTTCAAGCTGCGAATTGACAGGCCGCGGCGCACAATCAGCGTCACGCCAACTGCGCTCCAAAAAATGTCGCGCGCCTTTCGTACAATTGCCAGGGTCACGCCAATCGCCGTGGTGAATCCCAGCACCTTCGCCAGCATGCCGGTTCCGGCTTCATCTACACCGGTGCGCATCGGCACAAACTTAAAGACCACGTTGATAATCCGATTAACTGATTCCAGAATGAACGCCGTCAGAAAAGTCGGCGCAATGGGGCTGATGAACCAAAGCGTCGTGTAAATTTCAAGTACACCGGTAAAGTGGAAGCACACTTCCAATAAAAAAATGAGCAGCAGCCGGCTGCGATTGCGCGAATAAAAACCGTAGATACGATCTTCAAGCGTTTGCGCGCGCGGAATTGTTTTTCCCATCCAGCCAGGCGCGATGCCGCGCCGCTGAACCAACCCCAGCGGCCCACTCAGAAATCTCCACTGTCTCCGGATGACCAGATAACCAAGCGGCACGATAACCACGACGGCTAGCAACGCGCCGATGCTGGCGTAGCGCAGCGGTTTCGGCAAAGGGAAACTCAACAGCAACGCGGCCGTGCCGGAGAAAATAAACAGCGCTACCGATAAACTGTAAAAAATATTTTCCAGTGCAATTGCCGAGAGGCCGGCGATTAGCGGCACGCGGTCCGAAACAAACGCTGCTTTCGAGGGTTCGGCAACGGCCACGCTGGCCAGCGGAATGATGTTGCCCAACGCATCGCCCATGATCCTGGCAGCAAAGGCGTCGCGAAAACGAATGAAGTATGGCGCCTCAAAACATTTGGTCCAGGCGAGTGAACGAACAACCTGCCGCACGGCTGAAATAGCGAGGACCAGCAGAAAGCCAAAGCCCAAGCGCTTGATGCCTTCAATGATCTGCGACACGCCGGCTTTGCGCACGAAATAAGCGAACAGCATCAATCCGAGAAATGCGAACACCAGACCGAAGCGGGCAAGCTTTCGGTTTCTTGCCTGGTTGTTCCGCACTTGGCGAGGCTCAGAAATTGATGGTTGCGAATCGTCCAAAGTTGAGTATTCCCCTGCCGCCACTTGCACGATAAGCACGGTATCATAAGGCCGAGCGATTGTGGCAATGAGACCAACTCCGCTTCTCATTCGGTTTGGAGTGCAAGCTTTAGCTGACGGTTTTGATTTGGCCGCAAGAATCGCAGCCTAAAGGCTGGACTCTGAACTATCGGCCCGAAACTGGACCGGCACCCAATCACAGCTTTTGCCTTTTTAGTTTTGCGTTGATTATGATGCTGGAGTCCAAGCTACAGATTCGGTAAGGTCAGGTGAAGATGAGCCAATCTCAAACAGCCATCGGCGAAAATGATCAGGCCGGCGATCGAGTTCTGACGACGCTTTCCGAAGACGAGCAGATGTTTCGCGCCAGCGTGCGCGAGTTCGCCGAGGGTGAACTGCGACCGCGCGTCGAGGAAATGGACGCGCACGGC
>JACCVY010000061.1 GCA_013697915.1 Blastocatellia bacterium
GTTCGCATGGGCAATTTCCACATCTGTGCGTTAATGACCAATAAATCCGTGAAATGCAATTATCTCGAGACGCTTTATAACTTTAATCAGCTAGGTTCAAGCCCGCAACTTGCCGGGGTATCGAAAGATGGCCCGTGCATATTGAATGCCGGGACCGTAAAATGCTCAGTAGAAGGATCCTCCGTTGAAGTGCTTGCAGGTTTTGAATCGGGGGTTGTCTTGTATGACGGAAATTCAACCGGTAACTATTGTGGCGTATTTGAAGATGGTCGAGTGAAATGCAAACAGGGGTACCTGGGGGATCTAACAGGGCTGCCAAAGCTGAAAAGCATTAGCGTTGGCGCAATTCACGCATGCGCGCTTACCCAGGCTGGTGGCGTGAAATGCTGGGGAGACGGCACCTCCGGTCAGCTTGGAAACGGCCAACTCGAATACAGCGCAGCGCCGGTGGATGTTCAGGGTCTGCAATCTGGTGTTCTGGCGATTTCCACTAGCTAGTTCTCATCCGGAAATCTAAACTATTGATTTTCGATCACTTTTTCATCTTTTTCGCGCGGGGCGTGTCCCTGCAAGTATCTCCTGGTAATTTTATGGATCGACAAATTCGTTCCTGAGAGGTAGATTATCAGTCATGCGTGACATTGATAATCCTCAATTAAGTTTCAAAGACCCACAAATCCTCAAGCACAAGGTGGGCCGCGAGCTTGCGGCTATCGCCACCCTTCTGGAGACGGATCATGAGATTGCGTTGTTGGTCCACAGGGATCTGACGTCCGCCGCAATCGCGGCCGTCGGGCGCAAGGGGTTGACCGCCATGCAGGTGCTGCGGTGCGCTGTGCTCAAACAGTGGGGGCGGTTGACCTACGATGAGTTGGAGTTTCATCTTCGTGACTCCGCCTCTTTCCGGCAATTTGCTCGCATTTTAGGTCGTGGCCCCTCCCGTTCGGCACTTCAGGAAGCGATCATTTCGATTACCGCGGAAACATGGGAGCGCATCAATCGTGCACTCCTCGGCCAAGCCCAGGATCTCGGAATTGAAACGGGTCATATGACACGCCTCGATTCGACGGCGATTGAGACATTCATCCATCACCCCACCGACGCGACGTTATTGCAAGATTGCGTTCGTGTGATTACCCGCTTGCTAGGCCAGGGTTTGGAACGAAAACCGCGTCCTCGCTATCGTTTTGCAAACCATAACCGAGTGACAAAACGGTTGGTGCTCACTATCAACGATGCGAAATCTGAAGCGATCCGGGAGGCCGCCTATAAGAAACTGATTTCCATCGCCACCAGGGTGCGCATGAGCGGTAACGACGGTGTTGCCGGACTCAAGCTGTGGTTACAAGAAGGCCGTGGCAGTGAAGAAGATCAAAGGTGGGCCGAGAAAATTTGCAAAGAACTAGAGCGTGTAATTGCGCTATTGGAGAAAATTATAGACCAGACGAAGCGCCGTGTGCTGAAGAAGGAGAAGGTTGAAACATCGGAAAAGATTGTGTCAATTTTCGAGACACACACGGACATCATCGTCAAAGGCCAGCGCGAAACAGTCTTCGGACACAAGATGTTCGTTGTGAGCGGTAAATCGTCTATGATCCTGGATTGCATGCTGCCACGCGGCAATCCAGCCGATGTCGAGTATTTTGTGCCCATTGTGATGCGGCAGGCTGAAATCATGGGCAAGATTCCCCGACAGACCGCAGCGGATGGAGGTTTCGCTTCACGTTCAAATCTGCATGAGGGCAAGAGGCTTGGCGTCAAAGACGTCGTGTTTGCCAAACGGCGCGGACTCGCCGTAGAGGACATGGCCGGCAGCAAATGGATCTTCAACAAACTGCGCGATTTTCGAGCCGGAATCGAGGGGAATATCTCGACGCTCAAACGCGCCTTTGGCCTAAACTGTAGCATGTGGCGAGGGTGGGAAGGCTTCCTGCGCTATGTTTGGAGTTCCATCGTTTCCTATAACCTCCGCGTGATGGCGCGTCAAATGGCCGCTCTGGCTGCCGGCTAACCAAGAAAGTGTTTTGCAACACAATGCCAATGGCGGGAGCATGCTTAAAAACAGCCCGCCGATCTCAGAGCAATATGCTAATCCCAGAATGGCGGTGCGCGGCCGCCAAGTTACGCACCGCTAAGAAATAAATTTAAAAAAAA
>JACCVY010000132.1 GCA_013697915.1 Blastocatellia bacterium
TCGCCGCCGCGAATGCAATTGCCAACATCATTACCCCCGCCGAACTCCATCCCGAATACATCATCCCCTCAGTCTTCGACAAACGCGTCGCCGAAGCCGTCGCGAAAGATGTAGAAGAAGCCGCCTATCAAACCGGCGTCGCCAGACGAGATCGCAACGCGCACGAAGGGATTTAGCATGGCTTTCCATCTACGTTAGCGGATGGGGGTCTTTGACTAGTCTCCAGTCGCCCGCCCCGTGTTAGAATTCGACTGAGTTTCAGCCATGGCAACAATAATCACCGAGCGAATCACTAAGACTCCCGACGTTTGCGGCGGCAAGGCTTGCATCGCTGGCCATCGCATACGCGTGATGGACATAGTCATGCAACACGAGGATCTTGGGATGAGTCCGGATGAAATCGTAGCCGCCTATCCTGATTTAAGTCTTAGTGATGTTCACGCAGCTCTTGCCTACTACTTCGATAACGTGGAAGAGATACGCGCTGATATTCGCCGCAACGACGACACCGCCGCACAACTTCGGGAATCCTTTCCCTCAAAGCTGAAGACGAAGCTGCTCAATGGAGCAGATTAAATTCTACCTTGACGAACATGTGCCCCGCGCCGTTACTGAAGGTTTGCGGCGTCGCGGCCTCAATGTTCTAACTGTCCAGGAAGCCAAGAGATCTGGTCTTTCGGATACAGCACAACTCGCCTTCGCACTCGCTGAACAGCGCGTACTGATAACGATGGATTCTGATTTTCTTATTCTCGCGAGCCGAGGAGTTGCGCATTCTGGTATCGCCTATGCGAGCCCAACGCGATCAGTGGGTGCACTCATACGATCGGTAATGCTACTTTATGACGTTCTCACAGCAGCCGAGATGTTGAACCAAGTGGAGTTTCTGTAAGGGGAAATAGAGACTTTATTGTACTAACGGAAATGCAAATGACATTCGCAATTTGTTTGAACAACGAAGGCTATGAAGCATCGCTGGAGTTGCGCAAGATTTATCAAGTGCTGCCGCCCGAACCAAACGATCCGTGCCGGTACATCCGCATTGTCGACGAATCCGGCGAAGACTGTCTTTACGCCGCCAAAGGCTTTGAAGCTGTCCAACTCCCACCTCGAACCGAACGTAAAGTGAGAGCCACCCTCGCCTGAGCCCAACTAAAGCTGCACCCACTACTGACCCAACCCGAAGGTCTTTCTATTTACGATTTACCATTTACGATTTACTAACATTTGCCGCCTACCAAACCCACGTCGCCCGCCGCAACCGCGCTGCTCAAGAGGGAATTTGATATCAGTTAGCTTTAGGGATGTTTTTGATAGACTTTCTCAATTCCTTCAGAAGCCATGCTCTAGTCAACTTTTTCGGTCTCTTCGTCCAGTTACTAACGAGAAGATCGTGTAGATCATCGCTACTCAATATCACCATTCCCGATCTAACCCCCAGTCGCTTAACCGTCAACGGCACTTCTTCCGTTGTAATAAATAGCAATCCGACTGGAGAGAATGGTGGAATATCTAGATCTGAGTATCTATCATCGATTGTTGAGTAAATCTTATGTATCGCTAGCTCTTTGGAACCTATGAACTCCCGTATATCTTTAGACCCTACCTTGGTAGTACTAAAGTGTTTAGCTTGAGCAAGTAAAATCAGTCGGGGCACTCCCGCGAACCATTCGCCTGACGGTTTTGTCAAAAAACTTAGATAACCAAAGGCATCCAGCCCTTGATCATGTGACTCTGGTGTTCTCCAATATGTCTCACAACCAGCTATCTTGAGAATGTATGCGCTCAGGCTTTCAAATTCAGCCGATGTCAGTTCATTAATTGCATTTTGGAACTCAATTTTTTCCTTCTCGTTCTGAAGACCAATTCCTTCAATTTTCTCGCCTATTGCATCCAAGAACCGATATCGCAAACTGTGAGCCTTTTCGAACCGGGCGTTGAATTCATCGACAAGGACGTCTCTAACCCGGTCTAGAAAGCCTGAGATGAACGACGAAACGAATTCAGCGGAATAGTGTTGGAGTAGTAAGGACTCAACACTATCCTTGAGAAGAGATGGTGGCGAGTCGACCGCATACTCAGTCATAAATGTGATGTTACTTCGTGAACAACTTCAGCGAAACCCAAGAGTTTACTCCTACCTTTGGCTGCTATAGTTCTTTTTGATCTCGTCCAATACCGCTATGATTTGTTCGATGGATTTCATGTCCTTGGAACGCAGCCTACGCAAGTCATTAATACTCGTCTTCTCGAGTTTGGTGAGTATGTCGTTAAAGACTTCAGTCAGAGACGCCCGACTAGTGTCAATTTCGCCTCTCTCATTCTCGGCTGCGGTCAACGCGTCGGCTAAGGATTCGTCTGGATCCAATAAGATAGATTCGGCTCGTGACTCTCCGACAATAAATTTGAGTTTTCTGACGTCGGAATAAGTTTTGAGTTTGGCATCGCCATCATCCTCTCTGGGAGCGATTAATTCATAAAACTCGCGTGCACGCTCCATATCGGTGAACGCATCTTGAGTAGCATCCCAACCGAATCGTACTCGCACATCAGGGAGTGACACGAGCTCATGGAATAGTCTATAAAAATCTGGATCCGCCTTCTCTGCATATAAATCGTCTGCTTCCATACTCTTCAGCGCCTTCATAGCCCTGTATCGGCGCGCGACCTCTACTGTCGAAATCCCGAGATGTTCGCCGATAGTTTTGAAATCGTATCCTTCATTATCGTGTAGTTCTAAAACCAATTGTGCTTGCTGGTAGGCACCCCAAGCTTTAGGTCCCGCAATATGCCGAATTCCCATAATCACCCGTTCGGCGTGGGCAAGAGATCCTTCATCAGCTTCAAGGATTGCGGCAGGAATTTTTGAGAATGAAGCAACGTCTGCCGGCTTCAGCTCTATTACGGACTCTTCATTCTCTTGAAGAAGAGATTTTAGCGCGGCAACTCTGCGATTTCCCTCAATTACAAGATATGTGCCTTCTTTGTAGTTGTAAGGCACTACTATGACCCGTTCCATCGGTACATACCCGTTGGCCAGAATGGATTTCTTCAGTTCACCCAGTTGATAACGCTTTGAACTGCACCCTTGACTGACACAAAAAGTTAAGCACATATCCCTACGGGGAAGGAGGCTTAACAATGACCAAGAAGGGGGCAGTGGCCGCCAGGACGGCGGTGCTCAAACGGCGCACATTCACGCGCGAGTTCAAACTCCAAGTCATTCGCGAGATCGAGGCCGGCAAGACCCAGGCGCAAGTAGCCCGCGAATATCAAATCAGCGACAACACCATCTCGAAATGGCGACGCGAGCTGCGACAATATAAAGAGCGCGCCTTCGCCGGGCGTGGTCACGCTTACACCGATGAAGCCCGCGTCAACGAACTGGAACGCATGGTGGGCCGGCTCACCATGGAGAACGACTTTTTAAAAAAGCTTTTGCAGAAGCTGGAAACCGAGAGCTGAGCAGCAAGCGGCAACAACAGCAACTAATCATGGAGCTACTGCAAAAAGAACTGATAGAGAGACCGACCGCCGAGCGGAGCCCTGCAAAGCTCGGCGAGGCGGTCGGGCTCTCGCGCTCGACCATCTTTCGCCATTTGCAGGCGTCCAGTTCAGCTTCTGTAACCAACCACGACCTCGAACTGCGCGGGCAGATTCAGAGCGTCGCTTTGGAGATGCGCTCATACGGTTACCGGCCGATCACCGAAGAACTGCACCGGCGCGGGGTAATAGTCAATCACAAGCGCGTTTTGCGCCTGCTGCGCCAAGACAACCTGCTCTGTTTGCGGCGGCAGGCTTTCGTGCGCACGACCGACTCTAACCACACGCTGACGGTCTATCCTAACCTGGGGCGCGGGCTGGTCCTTTCAAACATCAATCAACTCTGGGTGGCCGACATAACTTACATCCGGCTGCAGCGTGAGTTCGTCTATCTCGCCGTGATCCTGGATGCTTACAGTCGCCGCTGCATCGGCTGGGCGCTCTCGCGCCACATCGATACCCAACTGGCGCTCGCAGCCTTACGCATGGCTTTGCAAACGCGCACTATTCAACCCGGGCTGATGCATCATTCCGATCGCGGCGTGCAGTATGCGGCTGCGGATTACGTCGCCCTTTTGCAAGAACACAAGATCCAGATCAGCATGAGCCGCACCGGCAATCCCTATGACAACGCCAAAGCCGAACGGTTCATGCGCACGCTCAAGTACGAAGAGGTTTACATGAACGACTACGAAACGCTCGCTGAGGTCCTTGCCTCGGTCCAGCATTTCATCGAAGCGGTCTATAATCGCAAGCGACTTCATTCGGCCAT
>JACCVY010000188.1 GCA_013697915.1 Blastocatellia bacterium
CAACTACCTCGGCGTCTGCCATTCCTGCATCCTTCAATCCTGTCGCGCGGCTGGTGTGGTCCACGCCCGATAAGCTTTTCCTGCAGACCGCTTACGTCCGGCTGCTACCAAACGATTCAATCAGCACTTTCCAACGTTGGCACCTGCTAACGTTAACCCCGCAGGCAGCGGTGTTGAAGTAGGTAGTCCAGCGACGAATTCCGAATCAGAACGTGCACGCTAGCTTCGTTCGACTCTTTCACGGATCAAGACCGAAGTGCCAGATTCTTTCAGGAGACGCAGGGTTTGCGGTCAGGACGGACGAGTATCCATTTGTCAGAGTATCGGGGCTTTATAGAAACTGACAGTGCTTCGGGGCGAGGGTTTTAGAGAGGGCAATTCTCCATGGAGGATCTCGGACTTAGGGGTGCTGCCAGACTGACCCATCAGAATACTTTATACGCATGACGACTACTTGCTCAGTAAAAGGCATGGGATCCTTCTTGCTAAGGATTCTCGCGCTCACCGTTTTCACAGGTGGGATGAGGTAGAGCACCCCAAACTCTTTGCTCTTGCCTGCCTTGATGGTCTCGTCGCTGGTGAACTGGTGACGAGATACCTCTTGCTGTGTGTTTGGATCAATAAAAATGTAATCCCAGTCAATGGACTTGACCGTTTTCTGGCCGTCGTTCCGGAGCGTCACATTATATTTGTACCCATCGCGAGGCGGTTCCGTTTGCCGTGCTTTGGCTTTGGCGTCATTGTCTCTGGTAATCTGGGTTTCGATCACATTGGCTCTTCCATTGTCGCCGGCATTCCTGGCAGCAGCTAAGTCTCTCTCCCGCCTTGATTGCTGAACCAACTCGTCCTGAGAAGCCAGGGGAGAAACCGACGCTCTCGGTCTTATCCGCTCCTTGTCCCAACTTACTTTGAGAACTACGAGGCCACCAGCATCCTGTGAAAAAGCGGCTGGGCTTGCCGCGCTCAGGATCAACATTGAAAGCAGAAGCGCTCGGGCTTTCATCATCTTTGCCTCCATGTCGGTTAAGCTGTCAACTCCAGTAAGCGAAGCATTCAATCTCATAACTAAGAGAGGGCACCCTTTTGAGGTGCCCTCTCTTTTGTGAAGTGAAGCTGCAAGACCGCACAGCCTCACATTAGTAAGGTCACCTCAGAAGGTAAACTTGCCGCTCACCGTGATCGTGCGGCCGCCCCAGTTATTAAGGTTCAGACCAAAGTTGGGGCTACTCAGGCTGTTGACGGGAATGCCGTAATTGTCCTGATTGAAAGCGTTCAGCATGTCCATGCGGATGGTGAATCTCGTCACCTCACCCATGTAAAACCTCTTCTGGATACCGAGATTGGTGTTGAAGTTAGCGGGCGCTCGCAAAGTGTTCTTGCCAAGGTTGCCGCCACCATCTGGCATACTGAAAAGCAGAATAGCTCCAGTGGTGCTGTTGCGTGGCACTAGGAAGCGACCTGGGGCCGTGAAAGTGCGCAGGCTGTTAGTCACGGGATCAAGAACCAAAGGCGCACTCGGATTAACGTTAGGCCGGTCGCCGCCCGCGCCGTTGCCGTTGGTGTCCACGCCCGTCAGAATACTGAAGGGCTGCCCCGACGTGCCAGACGAAACTCCTGAAATTTGCCAGCCGCCGAAGACCCGTTTCAGGACCCCGTTATTCTTCGCGAAGCCCGGCGTCGGGAACTCCCACAGGTAGTTGGTGACAAAGCGGTGAGTGCGGTCGAAGACCGATATGCTCCGCTCCGCTGCATAGTTTTTGAAATCCTGCGGAACCTGCGGCGAACCGGCTGTGATGGCACCCACTCCCAGTGACTCGTCGTTGTCGCTCATGAGTTTGCTAAACGTGTAAGCAACGCCAAATTGCATGTTGTGCAGCATCCCTTCGCCGCCAAGCCGTTTGTTGAATGATACGAAGCCGGCGTTGTAGTTGGCTTTTGCGGCGCTGGCGATCAGAACCCGCGAACCAAACTGCGGGGACTCGCGTCGTTGCTGGACCGTTGGGATGGAAAGCTGGTTATTCGTCGCTATGACAGTCGCGGCTTGCGCTGAAGTCAAGGTCGCGTTGTTGGCCTGCAGTTGGTTGACCTGGTGCCGAGAGGTGCTTCCTGTATAACCCAGCTCCAGAACGTAATTGTGGCCAAATTCGCGTTCTGTGGTCAAACTGTAAATGTGAGACTCAGGGTTCTGCAAATCGACGGGGCTGTTGACCCAGGTAGCGAGCGGATTGAAGACTGCCGCCCCGCTCACCGGCGCGACGCCCGGAAAGATATCAACGGGATTGTCCTTCAGTCCAGTGACAACCCGCGGGAAGTTTGAGGCATTGACCGTCAGGATGTTGTAGAACAACACGTCGAAATTCTTGCGATAACCGCCGCGTATTGTGCTCTGTCCATCACCCACAAGCCTACGAAACAGTCCGTCTTTCGGCCGCGGGCTCCAGTTAAACCCAATAGCGGGACCGAAGTTGTTGTTATCCCGCTTCACTGGTCCAGGTACGAGCGCCGCCAGTGACTGAGCATCCGTCGCGCCGAAGAAGCCGAACGGAGCGTTCGCCGTTTCATACCGGAGTCCGAGATTGAGCGTAAAGTTCGGCGAGATGCGGAAGTCGTCCTGCACGAAGTAGTTTTGCTGCCATTGCCGTGCGTCAAAAGAGGAGACGTTTATGGCTTGCTGGAAAGTGGTGCCTAAGTTGTTTATGAAGTTGGCTAAGTTGGAGAAGGAGTAGGTTCCCTTAGTATTGAATGCTGCCCTGTTAAACAGGTGGATGTGGCGGATGTCCGTTCCTAACTTGAGCGAGTGACGACCCTTCAGCCAGCTCAAGGTATCTGACACCTGGATACTGTTCTGGATGCGCCCTTGCGGGAAGTTGCTATCGCCGCCAATCTGGAAGAATCCCGTAATGCCGGTAGTTGGAGTACGCGGATCGTTTTCGGGGAAGGCGAGGTTTCGACGAACGTATGAACCACGAAACTCGTTAATCACGGCTGAGTTGAAGACGTGCGTCTCGCTGAGTGCCATGTTCTGGTCAACTAGGGATTGAGCTCCCGCGAAAATTGGGCCAAATTGCGTGTTGCTGATCTGATTGATGAAGTACCCGGCATCACGGGTATAACGGTATGTCAGGTTGTCGTTCTCACCGATCTTATGATCAAAGCGCATAAGGAAATTGTATCCGTCAGTCGGGGCGACGCTCGGAATCTGGACATTGCCCGTTTGGATCGGCACGCCGTTGACGACCGCCGCAGTTGAGTTAGTGCTGGTGAAAACCGGGTTCTGAGCATAAATCTGATTTAGGAACGAGATGGAATTAAGCACTGCCGCCCGGCTTGCGGCTGCCTGTGCGGGGACGGTCCCGGTCGCTGCGCGCAACGGCACGGTATTCAGCGCTGCAAAACCGGCAGGGGTTGGAATTCTTACGGTCGCGCCCAGGGCTGCTCCGGCGCGTTGACGATCTTCCTGATACGAGACGAAGAAGAAAGTGCGATCTTTGCCGCTGATAATAGACCGTCCGCCTTCGCCGAACCTCGGCAAGTGGAGTGGACCGCCAAAAGTGCCGCCATATTGGTTACGAACAAAGCGCGAAGGGCGCGTCAATCCAGCCCGCTTTTGCGTGTTAGTCAGAGCATTGAGTCTGCTCCCGCGATAGTACTCGAAAATATCGCCGTGAAAAGAGTTGGTTCCCGAACGGGTGATGACGTTGATCTGCGCGCCGGAGTTGCGGCCAAACTCGACGCTATAAGCGTTAGTCTGAACCTGAAACTCCGCTACTGCTTCCGGGATAATGCCAACTGTGGAAAGAGTGACGCTGATATCGTTGTTGTCTGTCCCGTCGATCGTGAAGTTGTTGTTGCGTGCTCTCTGCCCGTTCACCGAGATGCCGGTGGAGCCCGGCGCGGGAAAAGCATTGGGCGACATTAGCGCCAACTGATTTATATCGCGGCCCGCCGACAGAGGGTATTCCATAGCCTGCCGGCCGGTGACGCTCAGCCCAAGTGTTGCATTGGTCTTGTTAAGAGTCATGCCTTCGGCCGAGGCTGTGACGTCAACTGATTCCGACACATTACCGACTGTCAATTGAACACTGAAGGGAGTTTCGGTTGCACTCTTAACTGGGACATCGCGGTTTTCAACCTTGGTGAAACCAGTCTTCTCAATGATTACCGTGTAAGTGCCTGGATCAAGCGCACCGACACGATAGAAGCCCGAATCATCAGTGGTCGCGCTTCTTGTGATATGAGTGGCGAGGGCAAGGACCTTCACCTCAGCACCACCGACTACAGCGCCGGTCTGGTCGTGAATAGTACCCGCAATGGAGCCTCGGGTTATCTGTGCGTGAGTGGGGACTGAGAATAACAACAAGCCAAACATGGCTACGGCCACGCTTAACCATAGTTTTAAAGCAAAAAACCTACTTCGCATGTTATTTCCTCCGTAAGATTTTAGAAAAGGTGGACGTTCGCGTGATTACGCTTAGAAAAAGCCGTTACGAGCAAGGGATTGGGCGCAAGAATCGTGCCGCTTAGGCGTTTGCAATGAAAGTTCGTATATGGGCCGTTTTGCAACGGTATGCTCTGATATGGTCACGCCAATCTTGAAAAATTTGGATTCTAATACGAATACCTAAATCTGATTTGCCGAAGCTTGCAAAGGGTCTGTTCTATTCATAATTGACCATCGTCGCTGGCCGGGGACCTTTTCACAACTTCAAACTCAAAACGAAGTTCCTTGCCACGGCAAATCGATGACAGGTAGAACTCCCAAAATTTTCGCGTGAAACGAAAAGCTTGTGAATGTTGATCGAGGTTGGTTATCCACTCCAGTCCCACTGCCCGCCAGAGATTGGCCAGTGATACATACGTGCTGATTGGTCGCAGTTCGACGGTCGTATAAAACGGAAACGGCGTACGCTCGGGCATGAAGCAGGTAAACGAGTAACTGTTGAAATGGTTTCGGTGAGTGGGGTCTGTTGCCCAGTCGGGGTTTGTGCAGTGAGGAGTGACAATCTTGATGCGGCCGCCCGGTTT
>JACCVY010000189.1 GCA_013697915.1 Blastocatellia bacterium
CAACTACCTCGGCGTCTGCCATTCCTGCATCCTTCAATCCTGTCGCGCGGCTGGTGTGGTCCACGCCCGATAAGCTTTTCCTGCAGACCGCTTACGTCCGGCTGCTACCAAACGATTCAATCAGCACCTTTCAACGTTGGCATTTATTACTCATCAGCCCCCAGGCTGCGGCGCTGAAGTAGTTGCCGTAGTTCGGGCCGCCTCAAAAGTGACTGCCGAGATTCGAATACCCATAGCGCTTTCAGATTCTGAACAAAGAAAAGCCCGCACCTTAATGGCTGCGGGCTTTTTGATAGGAAAGACGAACCGCTGAGGCACGCCTTTGGTTTCTACGACTTAAAAGACGAACTTAATCTGGTAACGGACCACACGACCGCCGCCGGTGGTGCCGACGGTGTCGGGGTTAAGGAAACGAGTCGCAACGCCGGTTCCGGCGTTTGAAGTGCCGATACCGCTAAATTGCGGGTGATTGAAGACATTGAGGAAATCCGCACGCAGCTCAATGCGAGTACTCTCGCTGATACGCGTGTTCTTTTGCAGGTTGACGTCCCAGTTGTTGATACCGTCGGAACGTTCGGAACTGCGCGGAGTAGTGCCGAACCTCGGGATGCTTTTTGCCAACACGGGGCTGTAAGTTGGGTTAACGATGTAGCGAGCTGTCAACGGATCGATCGGAACGTTACCCGCATCCGGGTTGACGTAGCCGGTGATTGCGCCGGTGGCATCCGTTACGGGCAAAGCCCTAACGCCAGCCCGGCCGGCCGGGTTATAGCTGGGACGCTCACTGCCACCACCGATACCGTCAGAGTCGAAACCGTTGAATACGGTATACGGTGTGCCCGATTCCCATGAAGTCGCACCTGAGACCTGAAAGCCGCCCAGCAAATGACCAACGAATCCGCGCTGTTCTCTCATGAATGGAAACTCGTAGACGTAACTAATCACGCCCCTATGGGTGCGGTCATTCTGCGAGAGCCCTTTCTCGAAAGCGGCGCCGCCCAATACTGCTGGGAGAGCAAAAAACGAAGACGCAGAGCCCACGCCTACAGCGAAGACCTCGTCACCATTGCTCAGAAGCTTCGAGAAAGTGTAGGACCCAGTGACTACGAAGTTGTTCGACAAGCGGCGACGAACCTCGAGCTGGCCCGAGTGGTAGCTCGAATGCCCTCCGTTGGTACGAACCGTGCGAGCGCCCTGAAGATTGTCCAACCGTCCAGACAGCGGACATAACGTGCCGGCTGCAAATTGCGCGGTTGCCTGAGCTGCGGTGACGTTCGCGCCGGGCGTACAGTTCGGGTAGCCGGCGGGAATAGGTCCGCGCAGCGCCGGATTGACAAACGAGGGGTTCGCATCTTCGTTGATGTAGAGTCTTGTTCCACTTGACGCCACGTAAGAAATATCCATGACCATGCCAAATGGCAGTACGCGTTGCATGCCAAGCGACCATCGCTGGTAATACGGGTTGACCAAATTCGGAGAGATCAACGTCTGTCCCGTTAGCGGCGAAATCGGCGGGGCCACTGTCGCAAACTGGCTGGAGAAATTAGCCAAACCGCGCGGGCTGGCCGTTGCCACTACCGACGGCGTCGTAGCCTGGACGACGTTAGGAGACGAGGCGGCCGCATTTGAAGCGATGTTATTGAAAAACGTGTCATAGCCGATCGAGTAACCAGCGCGAATGACCGACTTCTTCTCACCGAAAAGAGTGCCCAGGAAGCCCTTGGTATAAGAAGGTGCCCAGGCAACACCAACGCTCGGAGCGAAGTTGTTGTTGTCGGGTTTTACCTTGTTCGGTTGGTTAAAAGGCCCGGTGCGCGTCACCGGATCAAGATTAAAGTTGCCAGTAAACGCTGGGGTCCGCAGCGTGTTGAAAGGCGTTCCGAAGTTCTCGTAACGTACGCCCAGCGTGAGCGTCAGATTCGGCGTTGCCTTCCAGCGGTCCTGCGCGAAGACGGCGATGCGATGCAGGGATGGGAAGTAAACCGGCGCACCGAAGTCGCGGTTAGCGCTGCCGCCATTGCCGCCGAAGTTATCGATGAAGTTAGCGAAAGAGCTGTAGCCAGTACTTAAAGCGTACGTAAGCGATCCGCGCTGATTGTTTGGCGCGAGCTGCGTGGAAATCTGTCGCAGATAGTCGCCGCCTGCACGCCAGGTATGATTGCCGTGCAAGTACGTCATGGTGTCCTGGATTACGTAGTTGTTCGCTGTGCGCCCTTGCGGCAGATTAGATGCAACGCCAGGGAGGCTTATCGATGTAACTGAACGTGTCGGTGTGGTTGCCCCGGGTCCGGCTGGATCAGAGATCGGGAACAGATACTTGATGCGGTTGTAAGAAACACGTGCCTCATTAGTTAAGTTTGGCGAGAAGACATGTGTTTCGGCGATTAGGAAGTTGTAAAACTGGGCGGCATAGTCGGCATCGAAGCCGCCCGGGAAGTTGGCCGCGCCGCCGAGGGGCTGAAATTGCGTCTCCCTCAGGAACCTAACCGAGAGCTGATCGCCTTCGCTAATTTTGTGATCGACGCGCGCTTCCATCTCGCGCTCATCATAGACCGATGCGTAACTCCTGACGAACGTAGCGAATTCCACGCAAGGACGGTTGCCGACTGGGCCAGGACAGTTAATCGACGAAGTGCCGGCCGAACCCGGAGCGACGCCGAGCGCCAACGAGAACGGGTTGTTAGTGCCGACCGTTTGAGCGGTGCTGTTCAGCAGGAAGTCGGCGTTCGCGTTAGCACCAGGCGCGAAGAGCGCAGCCAGTGTTGCGCGGCCCGCCGCGGTTGGCGTCGCCAGGTTTACCGACGAGTTTGAGCGGAAGCGGTCGTAATAATAAGCGAGGAAGAAAAAGGTGCGATTCTCGCCTCGAATAAGAGAGGGGCCGCCCTCACCGAACCGTGGCAGGTGGAGCGGGCCGCCGAGCGTGCCCGAATAGATGTTGTCGATAGTGAACAGCGGATAGCCGCGGGGCACTACGCCGGCGGGCTGAACGGGCTGCCGTACAACGGCCGGGTTGCGGGCTGCCGAGCTGGTGATCGCGTCATCTCGAGACGAATCAAGGTAGGCGGTAATGCTGCCGTGATACCCGTTCGTGCCACCCTTAGTGATAACGTTGATTACGCCGCCACCCGCGCGGCCAAACTCTGAATCATAGTTCGAGGTCTGCACTGAAACTTCTTGTATCGCATCGGGGTTGTTGATCTGGAAGCCCTGACCTGCGACCGAGATGTCGTTGTTCTCAACGCCATCAATCAGGAAATTGTTTGATCGGCCACGGGCGCCATTGATTACGAACGTGCTGATACCGACGCCCTGGCGATTTGTGGTGACGCCGGGCAACGTCAGCGCAAACGCGACTGGGTTAGTGCCAGCGCTTGCCCTCGTGACCTGAACACCAGAAATATTGCCGCCACGGACGGGGCTTTCGGTTTGCAGTAGCGCGCCGGCTTCCGAAACCACGTCGACGGTAATTGCCTGCGAACCAGGAGCCAGTTGCGCATCAACCGTGGAAGCTTGGTTGGCGCTCACAACGACACCGGTTTTAGTCACTGGGCCAAAGCCGGGCGCCGTAACAGCAAGGGAGTAAGTACCAAGATCCACTGCGTCGAAGCGATAAAAGCCGGAATCACCAGTCTGGGTAGTTCGCGTGATGGTAGTTTCGGTATTAAGTAAGGTGACCGTGGCGGCTGTCACAAGAGCACCGTTAGAATCTGTAATGGTGCCACTGACAGAGCCTCTGCTTGTCTGGGCTTGTGTAGCGAACGCTATACCGAGCACCATTGCTAAGACTATCAAAGTCTTTATCTTCATCTTCTCTCCTTTAGTGTCTACGAGCTTTCTGACTCGGCAGGTTTAGAGCGCAAAAAAGGCGTGCCCTTGATTCCTACCTTCTAGACGGACCGACGCAAATTGTCTTTTCTATTTGAAAGGTTGGCGCATTATTTGAACGAGAAAAATCTCAGAGCAAAATGCGGGTAAATAGCAACTATTATGCCGAACGAGGCTGTACGCCAAGAGCCTTATTGCGTAAGGTTAAATGGGCAAGCGGGATAAGAGAGGTATTAAATCTTTCAAATTTTGGATCGACTCCAAATCTATGGATAACAGGCAGGAACGGGGACTGGCAACATTAGCCATGTTCCTCAGGCGCGGATAAACTAGCGCCCCTCTCCGGTTTCGCTACTTCAAACTCGAAATGCAGTTCTTTGCCGCGAACAATTGTGGAGAGATAAAACTCCCAAAACTTGCGTGT
>JACCVY010000194.1 GCA_013697915.1 Blastocatellia bacterium
CCGCCGTAGCCGCCGCCGCCACCGCGATTGCCGCCGTAGCCGCCACCACCGCCGCGATTGCCGCCGCCGCCGCCAAAGCCACGACCGCCGCCGCCTGAGCGAGGTTCGCGTGGTTTAGCTTCATTGACATTCAGGGCCCGACCGTTGACTTCCTTGCCGTTAAACTGGGCGATAGCTGCCTCGCCCTCTTCCTTGCTGGACATTTCGACGAACCCAAAGCCGCGCGAGCGACCTGTGTCGCGATCTTCGACCACACTCGCTGATTCAACCGTGCCGGCTGCTGCAAACAGTTCTTGCAGGTCCTGACTGGAGGTAGAGAAGGCGAGGTTGCCGACATAAAGTTTCATAGACATAGAGATATACCTTTTCCCACTTTGGGGATTAAAAGAAGCTGCGAATCGATTGGCCTCGAGTAACGGTAGTCAGCAAGGAACCGGGTTCGGAATGCTCTAACGAGCGGCTTCTGAAGTTGAAATCAGCCCGCTCTCGAACTATCTAAACGCCGGCGCTGACTCGTTTATGCGCGGGGCGCATCACCGTTGATGCGCGAGAGTAGGGTTAACTGGAACCCACTATGTACTATTAAGGGCGAACTGGCAAGGCGATAGTGGCGATAGTGGCCGTCCGGGGGCTGTTTTCAGCAAAGGAGACTAAGTTTGCGCAGGATTCGTTATTACTAACTTGAGTGCCTTTTCCCTAGTCATAGGCGACGTTTCGGCTATGCCGCGGTTGGGTACGGCTCTGCCGCCGGATGTGCGGCGGTGGCTTTGCCTTGCCGTTACGTTCGTAATGGAGTGGGCTATGCCCCTGTTTCGGCCATCGCCCGTCATTCGAGTTCCGAGCGAAAGCTTTTTTGCATAGGTGCGTACCAACGCAAACTAACAGTTTGCTTTACAACCTTGTTATGCTTGAACAAATGGTTTCAGCAGAAAAAGAACCAAACAAATCGGCCCGCCTTTTCGCGCGCGCGCAGGAACTAATACCCGGTGGCGTGAATTCGCCAGTGCGGGCGTTTCGCGGCGTTGGCGGAACTCCGCTATTTATCGAAAGCGCGCAGGGTCCATTTATTACGGACGTCGATGGTCGCCGCTACATCGATTACGTCGGTTCATGGGGACCAATGATTCTGGGTCATGCCGATCCGGAAATTGTTGCCGCCCTGCAAGCTGTCGCCGCGAAGGGCACCAGCTTTGGCGCGCCAAACCAATTGGAAATTGAACTCGCCGAAGAGATCACGGCTGCGGTGCCATCGATCGAAATGGTGCGCATGGTTAACAGCGGCACTGAAGCGACAATGTCCGCCATTCGACTAGCGCGCGGCGTTACCAGTCGCGACAAACTCATAAAGTTTGAAGGCTGCTATCACGGTCACGCGGACAGCTTGCTTGTTAAGGCGGGCTCGGGAGTCGCCACGCTCGGCTTGCCGGACAGTCCCGGCGTCCCGGCATCGTTGGCCCAGCACACGCTGACAGTTCCCTTCAATGATGCGACCGCCGTTGAAGATGTTTTCAAACAACACGACGACATCGCGGCGGTCATTGTCGAGCCAGTAGTTGGCAACATGGGCTGCGTGCCGCCTCAGGAAGGTTTTCTGCAAACCCTGCGCGTGTTGACAGCGCAGAACGGTGCGCTGCTGATCTGCGACGAAGTGATGACTGGATTTCGCGTCGCTCGCGGCGGCGCTCAAGCGCTGTACGACATCACGCCTGACATAACCTGCCTCGGCAAAATTATTGGTGGTGGTTTACCGGTGGGCGCTTACGGCGGCAGCCGCGAGCTGATGCGCAACATCGCGCCGACCGGGCCCATTTATCAGGCCGGCACGCTGTCTGGAAACCCGTTGGCAATGACTGCAGGCTTAATAACCTTGCGCCGTTTGAAAGATGAAACCGTTTATGCGGAACTCGAACGACGGTCAGCGCAGCTCTGCGACGGCCTATCAAGCATCGCTGCGGATGCGGGAGTTAAAACCATCACAAACCGGGTCGGTTCAATGTGGACCAGCTTCTTCACCGAAGCGCCGGTAACGAACTGGGAGACGGCCAATCGAAGCGACCGTGAACTCTATGGCAAGTTTTTTCACGCTATGCTGGATGAGGGAGTTTATCTGGCGCCATCACAATTCGAGGCGGCCTTTGTGAGTATCGCGCACACGGAAGAGATCATTCAGCAAACGCTAACCGCCGCGAGGAATGCCTTTCAAGCCTTGACGTGACGAACAAGTTAATAACCTCAAGGTCGGGAAGGGCGGCTTGCCCCCGCTCAGGTTGAATGCCACCCAATCCGAGCGGGGGTAAACCACCCTTCCTCACCTGCAAATTAATTGAACTTGAGTGGTTTCCTGCAAGAACCAGATGAGGATCTGCGAATTAATCAAACTCGCCTGATTCATGGGCAAAACCTTTCGTCGGTCCTCAAAAACTAAAGCGGCAGGTCAATAATAAATTTGGTGCCTTTGCCGGCTTCACTCTCGACATTAATCTCGCCGTCGTGCTGTTCGATAATCTGCTTGACGATGGCCAGCCCCAGTCCCGTTCCGCGTTTCTTGGTTGAGAAGAACGGTTCAAAAATACGCTCGCGCGTGGCCTGGTCCATACCGCTTCCCTGGTCCGCAATCGACACGCGGGCAAATTGTTTCGCATCATTAAGCCTAACGGTGCTGGTCGAAATTGTGAGCGACGAATCTTTCGGGCTGGCGTCAATCGCGTTGGCGATCAGGTTGACGAAGACCTGGCTCAGTTGATCAAAGTCCCACTTTCCGACGGGAGGTTGCGGCGCATATTGCTTCTCGATATGACTTGCCTTCTCGTTGATCTTGTCAGCAACCAGGTCGAGACTGTGATCGAGCAGTTCATGCAGATCGACTTCTGACCTGTCCAGCGCTTTGCGTCGAGAAAACTGCGCCACGTCGACGACCAGCTTGTTCAAATGTCTTATCCCGCGTTCGACCAGTTCAATTGTGTTCAGTCCTTCCGCATCCTTCACGTTGTCGCGCAACATGGCCACGCCGAGCCGAATGCTGCCCAGCGGATTTCTGATTTCATGGGCCACTTGGGCTGTGGCCTGGCCCACCGCCGCCAGCGATTCCTGCCGCCGCATGCCGCGCTCAGCCTCTGCCGCTTCTGTAACGTCTACGAGCGTAAGAATCTGACCGCGTTCGCCATCGATCGCCAGCGGTGACGAGTAAACGTCGAACGCCTGTTCTTGTTCGGTATCGGCCCCGGGCGGGCACACCCAGCGTCCGCGATACGTCGCCCGATCCGCGCGCGACGCGGACGCCGCTTCAAGCATTCGCAAGGCCTCGGGCGAAGCAAACCTCTCATGAACTGAGGCACCAATGCTGGCGCCCGGAAAGATGCGAAAGAACGCGGCATTGGCGCTGCGAATGCGATCGTTTTCGTCGATGGCCGCCACCGCGCTCACCATTCCTTCCAGCAGTTGATTGGCAAAAGCACGTTCGCGCCGTGCTTCTTCAATGCTTCTGGTCATTGCGCCAAAGCGACGCTGCACTTCCCAAATAGTGCCGGCCGCTACCAGCGCACCAACTATCAAGACAGCAATGTTCCAGAGTCTTATTGAGCGGGCAGCATTCTGCTCAATGATTTCGCTGCGCTGAAACACTTCGGTCTGTTCCTGGCCCGACTGGTCCAGCATCGAGTTTAGTTCCGCGTTGACTACGCCGAACTTGGTGAACCCTTCCAGCGAGTAGCGGCGAAGATCGTCAGTCACATCAATGTAGCTGTCGAGATCACCGCGAAAACGCTGCCACGCCGGATCGTTGGCAAGTGGAGGCCTCTCCAGTTGTTGCAGCAGTTGATTCGCTTCTTGCCTGGCGTTGCTAAGACGCAGGTCAAGCGGGGATTTCAGCCCGCCTCGCGCATCCGCCTCAGCGCGTGCCCGCGCTTCGTTGTCCAGCTTGGTAACCGCAAGACGAAGCTTGAGTAACAAACTAAACTTAGCCGCGTGCTGCTCTTCTAAACCGAGAACAGCAACGCCAACCTCGTCAAGGCGCCGCCCGCTGACAATACCCAAAACTAAAATCAATACGAGTAATATGAGAAACCCGATTATCAATGGCATGATCGCCGGCGCCAGTTGTTGATTCCAGCCCCTGAATGCTTCCCTGGCGGCATCGCCTGGTTCGACATTTTCGTGCGTCTCTTGACGGCGGTAGACCACACGCGTCGGCTCATTTGCTGGGTCTGCCACAGCTTGAGGCGGCTTATCCTTCTCTTTAACTACAGAATTTGGCACACGGGAATTCCCATCGCCGGTGGAACTTACTTTGGCGGTCGAATCTTGAGTTTTTGCTTTTGGTTCTTCGTCCATCAATGCCAATTTGAAACTAGGGCTTTGCGTCCATCCAGTTATCAGCAATCCCTACATCTACAATTAGCGGCACATCCAAACTTACCGCAGATTCCATTTCCCGCTTTAGAACTTGTGCGACATGCTCAGCGGAATCAGCCGCAACTTCGACCAGCAGCTCGTCGTGAACCTGCATCAAGAGGCGGGCGTCGAACTGTTCGCGCTTGAACTCCTCATCAACTCTCAGCATAGCAATTTTCACAATGTCGCTGGCCGTTCCCTGAATGGGCATGTTGATTGCTTCGCGCTCCGCGGCCTTACGAATGTTCGCGTTGCGATCGTTGATGCCCTGCAGCGGACGAATGCGCCCATAGATGGAACGCACGTAACCATGTTCACGCGCGCGCAGCGGCACCTCCTCCATGTAACGGCGCACCCCTTTGTAAGTGTCGTAATAATCCTCGATGACTTTCTTTGCTTCCTGCCGCGAGATGCCGACGCGCTGCGACAAGCCCCAGGGCTCGATCGCATAAGCGATTGCAAAGTTAACTATCTTTGCAAAACGCCGCGCTTCTTTGAGTTCTTCATCAGTCTTCGCACCGAAAACCAAACGCGCCGTGCGTGCATGAATGTCTTCGCCATGCTGAAACGCCTCGAGCATCACCGCGTCCTGCGTGATGTGCGCTAGCAGTCGCAACTCGAGCTGCGAATAGTCGGCGGAGATTATTTTGTAACCCTTCTCAGCAACGAACGCGCGCCTGATGCGGCGGCCGAGTTCAGTGCGAATGGGAATATTTTGCAAATTTGGTTCGCTGGATGAAAGACGACCGGTTGCCGCTACGGTTTGATTCAGCAAACAATGGATCCTTCCATCGGCCGCTATTTGATTTGGCAACGCATCGGTGTAGACACTTTTCAACTTATCCAACTCACGGTAGTCGATAATCAACCTTGGCAGATCATAAGTCTGGGCCAACTCTTCCAGTACCGCTTTGCTGGTTGAGATGCGGCCGGTGGAAGTTTTGCGACCAGAACTCATGTCCAACTCCGACAGCACCTCGCCCACTTGTTTAGGCGAACCGATATTGAATTCTCTGCCGGCCAGCTCATAAATCTTGATCGTGAGCTTCTTGAGTTCGACGCCCAAGTAATTCGAAAGATCGGAAAGCGTCGCCCGGTCCACCTTCAGACCTGCTTTTTCCATGCGAAACAGCAACGGCGCCAACGGCAGCTCCATCTCCGTGTAGATGGTTTCCAGCTTCTTCTCGAGGATGCGTTGATGGAGCACGCGCGCGGTTTGCGCCGTCAGGTCGGCAGCGACCGCCGTCTCCCACTGCGCATCCGTCCAGCCGTTCGCCGGCTTTTCGGTTTTCTCGACCTCGGCCGCCTCGCGCGCAAGATCACTAAGCTCGTACTTGCTGCGGCTCGGATCAATCAGGTAAGCAGCAAGAAATGTGTCGTCCTTGACGCCCTCGAGCGTTATGTCGAGACCGCTCAGCAAGCCGACGGCACGCTTCAAATCATGAACAGACTTTTCGATCAGCCCATTTGACAAAACTTCACGAAGTGCAGCGGTTGCGGCGTTGCGCCCTTCCGCAAATTTGTCCAGGTCGACGACCGCCGCGGTGCCGGGTGCCGTTGAAAACGCCAGCACCGAAGCCGCCTCATAATCAAATGCACATTGCTCGGCGTCAGTTTCCGGGGGCGTCGGATCAGCCACCGCGACGCCGACACTCTCGGCATCCCAGAACGTTTTGATCAAGCGGTCCAGCCCGGCTCGCGAATCGATGAGTTCGTACTTAAGCGATCCGCTTTCTGCAACCGGCTTGCTGGCGCCGTCTGCAAATTCACGCGTCAGCGCTGAAAACTCCAGCTCCTTGAACAGTTCGTAAGCCGCAGCACGATCCGGTGGCCGGGCTTTAATCTGGTCGAGGTCTAACTCCACGTCAAGATCCAGGCGGATGCGCGCCAGCTCACGCGACTGGCGAATCAAATCCGGATTGTTGTGCAGAGATTCGCGGTAGGTCTTGTGCTTCACTTCTTCCCAGCGCTCGAGTGCATTATCAATCCAGCCAAACTGCGTAATAACTTGCACCGCACCCTTGGCGCCAATGCCGGGCGCGCCGGGAATATTGTCAATCGAGTCCCCCATGAGACCGAGCAGATCCACAACTTTGCTGGCGGGCACACCAAATTTTTTCTCAACCCAGGCCTCATCGCACCACTCGATCGGGGGCACGTATTCCTTGCGCTTCACTACCTGGGAGTTTGTGCGCATGCACACCACGTAAGGATCGGAAACCAACTGGCACATGTCTTTGTCGTTGGAAACAATCACTGCCTGCAGGTTTTGTTCGGCAACTTTTTTGGCGAGCGTGCCAATTACATCGTCAGCCTCATAACCTGGAGCATTAATCATAGGGATATTGAACGCTTCGCAGAGTCGCCTGATGTATGGAAGTTGCGACGCGAGATCCTCAGGCATCGCCAGCCGGTTGGCTTTGTAGTCGGCAAATGTTTCATGACGAAAGGTCTTCTCGCCCGATTCAAAAATCGCTGCAATGTAGTTTGGCTTCTCATCGTGCAACAGCTTGCGCAGCATGTTTGTGAAGATATAAACGGCTTGAGTTACCTGGCCCTTGGAATTAGCCAGAGGCGCCGCGCGATTCGCCATCGGCGCAAAGAATGCGCGGAAGATATGTGACATGGAATCGATCAGAAAAACTCTTTCGACTGGTTTGTCACCAGCGGGAGCTTGCTTTGTTGGCATGTGTTTCGATGATAGTGAGGCGGTTTCTGAGTGTCAATTGAGGTGAATTCTGGTTGCTGATGTAGTTTGGATTGGTTTGCCAGATTATTGTTGATTCACATTAAACCTTAGTGACATGAGGTCAGTACCACCTTGTATGTTGAAGCATGCAAGTTTCTAGGTGCAGAATGAGCAACCTGGAAATGTATTAGCTCGAGGCGCAATAGAACGTTACCACCTTGGTGCTGACAGCCCGT
>JACCVY010000202.1 GCA_013697915.1 Blastocatellia bacterium
ACCCGCTCTTATTCGAAGCGCGCGCCGCATCGAGCACCAGTTGAATCTTATAACCATCAGCAAACGTCGCAGCGCCTGCCACCTCCGTCGAACGGTTGCGTAATGCCTCGACAATCTTGCAGGAGAACGCAGTGAAGCCGCGTGACCAGCTACCGTCGCGCATGCCGGGCGCGATTGGATCCTGATCGACTTGCACCGGCCGCCACGCTCCAGCGCCGGCCGGTGAATGCCACAGTTCGCCGCTTTCCTCGACCATCAGCGCGCCAGTGCTGCCGTAAACCTCAAAACGATTTTCATACTTGCCCGATTCGACCACTGAAAGCGACGCCGTTCCGGTTACGCTCGCGCCTAACTCCGAGTCAGCAAAACGCAGCATTAGTTTTGTATCGTCGTCGGAGGTCACGCGTCGCATGACACCGCTGCTTTTATCGGGCCGTTCGGCAATATGAATTGATAGCAGAGCGGAAACTTCACTCACTTCCGTGTCCAACAGCCAACGAAAAGAATCCACAGCGTGCGAACCAATCGCGCCCAGCGTGCCGCCGCCCATCTTTTCGTCAGACCACCAATCCCAGGGACGATCCAGTACTGCGCGATAGTCCGAACGAAAAATGTAATTGCAGTGGCGTATCTTGCCAATGGCGCCGCTATGGACCATGGCGCGCATGGTGTGGCGATTACTCAGGAAACGTAACTCGTGATCGATTAAAGCAAGGACGTTTGCCTGTTCGGCGTGCTCGGTCATCTGCTTTGCTTCGGCGGCAGTCATCGCCATTGGCTTTTCGCAAAGGACGGCCTTGCGCTGCGCGAGTGCAGCCAGCGTGATTTCCAGGTGCGTCGCCGGCGGCGTTACCACGCTGACAAGATCCACGTCATCGCGCTGGACCAATTCCTGCCAATCATTCGCGACATGCTCAATGCCGAACTCCGCGGCGACCTTCTCCGCGTTCTCACGATGGCCGCTGGCAATCGAGACGATGCGCGCACCTTTACAGTTTTTGAAACCGGGAATTTGGGTCGTGCGAGCAAACCCCGCGCCGACGATGCCGATGCCAATTGTTTTTTCAGGACCCAAGAGAGAACCTTTCTTACTTATCCAGACAATAGATTGCAGGTAAACCGCAATACAAGCGTCGCTGATGAAAAAAAACGATGCGAAGACGCGCAGATTGTTCACGAAAAGACTGTCTTACTCATCAACTATTCCGGCAAACCAACCCGGTGAACTAAGTCCTTGAAGCGTGAGTCGTCGCGCAGCGGATCCATAAACGGATCAGTTTTGATTCGCTGCAGAAACCAATCGTGGGCCTGGTAGGCTTTTTCCAGTTCAGCAAACGCCGCCTCTTTTTCGCCAAGAGCAGCGTAGGATGAGGCCACCCAGTAGTTCATTATGTAACCCGCTTTTTCCCGCTCCTTCCATTTATTAATTACTGCCCCAGCTTCCTGCCGGCGACCGGTTTTTGCATAGGCGTAACTCACGTCATTGAAGAAGGGAAAATTTGTTTGCAATGTCTTTTCCGAGATCGCGAGCGATTCCGCGTACATTCCTTTCGCATCATAGGAACGACAGATCCAGTTCTGACCGGTAATCATGGTCGGATCAAGATCGTAAGTCTTCTTCGCCATGTCCAACGCGTTATCAAACTGCCGCGCGTAAATATAAACTCCAGCAAAGTTTGCACCCTGGACCAGCGACAGCGGCTCAAGCTCCATGGCCCGCTTCATTTCGGCGATCGCCTCGTCGTGACGGCCCATCGGACTCAGGTAAACCCAGGCATAGCGATAATGTGTTAAGGCAAGATTGGGATCTAGTTCAAGCGCGCGTTTGAATTCGCGTTCCGCCCTGGTCCAATCCCAGTCGTAAACGGAAGCAATCACGCCGGCAACCGTGTGAGCCTCAGGCAGATCGGGATCAAGCTCGAGTGCTTTCGCAATTGCGGCCTTGGCCAGCGGCATCGCGTCCTTCGGCGACATGTATGGGTACGATGGCATCACCGCAAACGATTCCGAGATGCCGACGTAAGCGAGGGCAAAGTTTGGGTCGAGTTTTATTGCTTCCTGGAACTCTTCGATACTGTGATTGAGGTCATCTTTGGTTCTTCGTGCAAAATAAAACCGGCCTTTGAGGTAAAGTTGGTAGGCTTCGTTATTGTTCGTGTAACGTTTTGTAATCCCTTTCGTTTCGTTTCCCGCCAGCTTCAATTGCAGTTTTTGCGCGATGACCGCCGCAATTTCGCGTTGCGTGGTCAGTAGGTCGGACATCTTGCGTTCGTATTGTTCACCCCAGAGCAGTTTGTTATAGCGCACGTCAACCAGTTCGACACTGATAGTCAAATCATCGCCGTGTTGAGCGATGCGCCCGGTCAGTACTGCATTGACGCCGAGTTCACTGGCGATTGCTTTCACGTCCGTCTCTTTGCCTTTGTAACGCATCACCGAACTTGTGGGGCTGACTTTCAGATTCGGTAGTTGCGAAAGACGATAGATCAGCGACTCAGCCAAACCATCTGAGAGATATTCCGAGTTCGCGTCTGAATTCCTATTCTGAAAAGGGAGCACGGCAATCGAATCTATCGCCACTTCACTGTTACGCGCGTGCAAGTAATATGCGAAGAGAACAGCGGTGCCGATTATCAGCGCAAGCACAAGAATCACGCCGAGTTTGTGTTGCTTGAGCCCTTGGACCACGTACTCGGCGCTTGAAATTGCCGGCGGGATCGATGCAGACACCGGAGCAGTCGATTTAACCGTTGATCCACTGTCAGTGCTGAGCGCCGCCTGACTGCTGACCGGCGGAGGTGTTGTCGTATCAAAGTCAGCGCCGGTTTCCAGCTCTCGCCGCAGATGTTTTAGTTCAATCGCAACTTCTTTGATTCCCTGGAACCTGTCATCCGCGTCCTTCTCCAAACAGCGGCGCACGATGCGTTGCAGCTCTGCCGGCGCCGAAGGATTTAATTCAGCGAGCGGTGGCGCCAGCTCATAGACAACCATGTGCAACGACTTGATTACTGACTCACCTTCGAAAGGCTTTTTGCCCGTCGCCGCCTCAAACAGGATGCAGCCGAACGAAAAGATATCTGAACGCTGATCGATCTCTTTGGTTTTTCCCTGGGCCTGTTCGGGAGACATGTAGCCAACCGTGCCCATCACGGTTCCTGGAGTTGAGTGTTGCGGCAGCATCGCCGTTGCTACTTCACTTGAATCGCCTCCGGGCAAAGGTTGCGGCTCAATCAATTTTGCGAGGCCAAAATCCAGAATCTTTGCGTGACCGTCGCGCGTGATCATGATGTTGTCAGGCTTGAGGTCGCGGTGGACGATGCCAGCGGCGTGCGCTTTGGCCAAGCCTTCGGCAGCGTGTTGCAGATACCGCAACAGCTTTCTTAATTCGGTCCGTTCGCGATGAATCTTCTCGCGCAATGTCACGCCATCGATAAACTCCATCGCGATGTAGTGCGTGCCGTTGTCTTCACCAATCTCGAAGATTTGCGCGATGTTCGGATGACTCAGCGCTGCGGCAGATTTCGCCTCGCGCACAAAACGATCCATACGATCGCGATGCGAGGCGAGGTCGGCAGGCAAGATCTTCAATGCGACTTTGCGATCGAGTTTAGTGTCCTGGGCCAGATAAACTTCGCCCATTCCGCCCGCTCCGATCTTGGAAACGATGCGGTAATGCGACAGAGTGGTGTTGGCTGGCAGTTCTTTACTCATTACTTTCCAGCTTACTGCGGAAAATTCATTTTTCGTAATAGCTCGCCAAAGCGCGGGTCCGAGCGTAAGGGATCCATCTGCGGCTCAACCTTGAGCCAGCACAAACTGGACAGTCGTTTCTCATAAGCCTTTTTCAATTCCGCAAACGCCTGATCTTTCTGGCCAAGGTCCACATATGCTTTAGCTACCACCCAGTTATTGTTAATGTCCTTTAGCGCAGAGTTCTCGGCGGTCACCAATCGCAAGAAGCCGACCCAGCCACCTTTGGCAAAAGTAGCTCGAATCAACCCGGCATTTTCACTCTGCCCGATCAGATCCAAAACTTTTGCTCTTTCTTCGAGAGCGTTCGCATAGTCGCCTTTAACACGATAGACCTCAGCTAGCGTGCGATGCGCTCGCGCAAAGCCGGGATCCAATTCGATCGTCTTCTTGTGGTGAGCGATCGATTCGTCAAATCTTCGGCTCATGTAAAGGAATCTGCCGTAATCCCAGTTGATGGGAAGTGAGAGCGGTTCCAGCTCAAGGGCGCGCCGATATTCCGCTTCTGCTTCGTCGAATCTGCCGGCATTGGTAAGCAGTTCGCCATACCATTGATGCGCAGTCGCATAGTTGGGATTTAGTTCGATGGCCCGCTTAAATTCTGGTTCCGACGCGGAAAAATCGTAATCATAGGTGAGCGACAGGTATCCGAGCGTGGTGTGAGGTTCCGCCAGACCGGAATCCAGCGACACGGCTTGGCGTGCGTATTCGCGCGCTTTTGGCACGCCTTCGTTGGGCGGCATAAAGCCAAATGTGGATAGCAACGCGTAGGTATCAGCTTGACCTGCGTAAGCCAGGGCATAGTTCGGGTCCAACGCGATTGCCTGATTGTAGAACTCGACAGCCTTCCGAAAATCCTTCTCTTCGCGTTTGTTCCAGTAGAAGCGTCCTTGCAGATACAGTTTGTAAGCTTCGGCGTTTGTGGTGTAAGTCTTCGCTAACCTCTGTTCGTCCGCCCCTGAGAGTTTGGTCTTGAGCTTGCTTGATACGTCGCGGGCAATTTCGCTTTGCAGAGTTGTTAGATCGGATTG